>CAZZAC010000006.1:0-42068 GCA_964652095.1 uncultured Dehalococcoidales bacterium
TCCTTATCCTTAAAGAATATTTTCTGTGGAATATTTTCAACCAGAGTTCTGTATTGTCCCTCGCTATCTATAAGAGCCTGCTCCGCCTTCTTGCGCTCGGTGATATTCCGCACAAATACGACTACTTGCCCGCCCTCCGCATCAATGTAATTTGCGCTAACTTCAACATCAATCAGCTTCCCGTCTTTATGTCGATGCCGGGTCTCAAAAAAGTCGTAACCCTGCGCCACTATCTTTTTTTTATGCTGAGCAATCTCTTCGGGCGTTTCTATCGCTTCAATATCAGGTAGGGACATCTTAAGCAGTTCTTCACGAGTATAACCAACCATCTTACAGTATGAAGCGTTGACCTCTAGCAATCTAGCATCAATACCCAAGACATAAAAACCGTCAGGGGCTGTTGCTAATATTAGCCGATGTTTCTCCTCTGCCCGCTTGTACTCGGTAATGTTCCGGGCTAGCTCCAGGCAGGAGACAATCTTACCCCCGGCGTCTCTGATGAGATTAGCCGTATTCTCCCAGAAGGTAACCTCCCCCGAAGGCGTTACCATCATCCTCTCCACGGTGTGTGACTTGCCATCCTTAAATGCCTCTTCTACCGGGCACCAGTCACACACCTTCTCTCTGCCTTGATAAGCTCGGTAGCATTTCTCCCCCAGGTGGTTCCCACCAGAAGCTATCCTCACCGCCTTATTCTGATAAATAATGTTATAATCTTTATCCTGTATGCTGAGACCATATCCCATGGAATTTACTAGTGACAGTAGCGTATTATGCTCGGCTTGAAGCGCCTCCGTAGCCTGCTTGAGCGACGAATTCAGTGAAGAATCTGTGGAACTACGTGGCGAGGTATACTTCGCTTTCATCATTATATCTCCTTACGCACCGTTTTCTTAGCCGGTAACATTTCCCTAGCTTAAGGCTGCCATGTCACTGGAAATAATACCATTTATCTGATTACTTCTGCCAATACCTGTCCTCGTTCAGTACCTTAATGACGCGGCACCTCCTTTTTTTGCAAATAGCACTCAAGGCACTCCTGAGGCGTGGAGTAGCCCAAATATTGACGAGGACGATGGGTCAGGTGTTCTCGCTCCACATAGTCGTTTAACTCGGGTGAATTGGGTAGAAGTACGAACAACCTGAGCACAAGGGAATTTAAGAAATGAATAAATTCTTGATAAATAATAGCCGTTCGCGGTATTGATTCTTTTAAAGTATTGTTGTTGTCTCCAGTCGAAGCAGAGAACTACAAGATGGGTAGTGATGAAGGCATGTGAGCTGTCCACCAGGAATACCTAGATAGGGAGCGACGGGAGTTCGACTCGCTCCCGTCGCCTATATTGAAAGGAAAGGAGGATTGAAAAGAAAGGAGGGAAGTAGTGAGAAAGCTGGTTAATTGTCCTTGTATTCCACATACTGACTACACCGATGCCGCCTGAGTCAGGCTCATTTGCCTGGCCACACTCACAAGCGAAATCTTATATACTGTAGTAATGCGAGCATGAGACATATGCGAAAACTTTGTATAAGAGTAACACTACTTCAAAAGGATGTCAAGACCTAAATCTTCTAAAATCTAACCCAAAAACTATTATGATTTGGCCTGATTAAAACTGAAGAATCCAGTTCTCTTTTTGAACAGCTTCCTTATCAAGGGAAGGGAGCAGGGGAATAGGTTGCCAAGCAACCTTTAGTTATTATAACGGTGATATAATTGAAGATAGGTTTGCATTGCTTCGCTTGTTAGGGGTGGTTACTGTTGAAACAAAGCCACGATGTAATCGTTGTTGGTGCTGGTCCGGCTGGGGCGACACTGGCTTACGAGCTAGCAAAAAGGGGGATCGGGGTATTAGTTTTAGAAAAAGGGAAACTGCCCCGCTATAAGTGTTGTGCTGGCGGAGTCACCAGCAAGGCAGCAAAACTTCTGGATTTCGATATCTCCGAGGTAGCGGAAGACGTAATTTATGAGGTTAGCTTTACTTTTAATCTGGACAGCCCTTATCTGGGACAACATAGTCAGCCATTGATATATACCGTAATGCGTGATGTATTTGACTATTTTTTGGTGACGAGGGCACAACAACTGGGAGCTGTGCTTATTGATGGTCAAAAGGTAACGCAAATACAGGTGAGCGCTGATTGGGTTGAGATTTCCACTGCTGACAACATTTTTCGCTCTCGACTTGTGGTCGGGGCGGATGGGGCTTATAGCGTAGTGGCAAGAGAGCTGGGCATGGGAAGGAGCATGGAATATGTCGCGGGAATAGAATCGGAAGTTGTTGTGCCCGAGGAAGAGATGGCAAAATGGAAATCGCGAGTCCAGATAGACCTGGGGTGCATTCCCGGGGGTTATGCCTGGGTGTTCCCCAAGCGTAACCATCTCTCTATTGGAGCTGGATGTCTTGCCTCCAAGGCAAGACATTTGGACCGCCACCATCAGAAGTTTCTAAACTCACTAAGTATTGGTAGTTACACTATCGCCAGGTCAAGTAGCCACTTGATACCAACGTGTACAAAAGGGAGGCTTGTTTGGCAAGATAAAGCCTTGCTTCTGGGGGATGCGGCTGGGTTTACTGACCCGTTAACGGGTGAGGGAATTTATAACGCCATCCAGAGTGCCCAGCTTGCCGCACCAGTGATTGAGAACTCTTTATTGATGGGCAAGATCGGGTTGCAGGATTACCAACAGATTGTAGAGAGGAAGATAATGTCTGAGTTGAGAATAGCGCGTACGTTGTCAAAAAATTTTGTCCGCTTCCCTCGTTTGGCGTTTGGAATGTTCAACCAGAGTGACGGAGCGTGGAGAGCTATATGCAACTTGATGCTTGGCGAGATAGACTATACTGCTATCAAGGGAAGGGCGGGCGGATTCAAAGGTATATTTCGTCTGCTTCGAGCCTAGCACAAAAATCTTGGTTTCATTGCCTAAATACGATGATACAGGTCGCGCAGTCGAAGTCATAGACTTAGGGGCGTAAGCCACAGCGCATGAAATTGTAAGACATTATTGAACATTGCTGACAGTTGTTGGACCATGGTTTACTCTTTCTGTCATCGTTGATTTGCCCTCTTGTGTGGTGATGAATATCGGATAAGTGCACATCGACAATCGAACATCAGATAAGCCCAGCTTCAATGCTTGCTCACTTTGGGCGGATCAACGCAAAGGGGGCAATGAGATTATGTATAGAGCGCGACTAATGCTCCCTCAAGAGTAGAATAATCGCTTTGTCTGATCCACCGTCGCAAACCCTATTGGTCCAAACGGGAAGCAAATTGACTTGCCCTCAGCAACAGGACTACTTGATACCTTGTTCAAGTAGACCTTTTCAAGGATGCTATATCGGTACCGTTTCCTGGGAGAAGACTAGTCAAATCCTGGACAGGATCCACGTCTTAATTGGCTCGTCAACAGCAATGAACGCGAGCATCTTCTTGAGTTCGTCGAATGTTTCATAGCGACAAGTCACAAGGTCATTCAGTTTCGTTGGGCGAAACTCGGGCGGATAGTCCGCATGGAGGTGGAGGGGATAGTTGTAGGACTCCGGTAATTCATACAGTTGTGCAGCGGAGAAGTTGGATAAAACCACACCTGCCAACACGGCCTGATGCATGAAAACCCTGTACAACGGGTTGGCAAAGAACGGCCTGAAGTCTGGATGGCGGTAAAGACTCCGGAACAATTCACACCAACGTGAGAACAGCCCGTTTTGTGGTCGTGTTGCTTGGCAGCCTGCGTTGAAATAAGGACGGATCGTGTTGTCTCTCACGCATGTGTCCATCGGGAAGAGATGATCCGGTTCGACCTTGCAGTGGCGGTAGATGGCAGTCCAGAAGCCGTCTGGCGAAGCCTTCCACAGTGATCCTATCTTGGTGTGGTGTACGGGCCTGTAGGCGTGCTGCGTCCAAGCAGGCATCACTAAGGCCGACGGACTTTTCAGAACAAGGGTGTCTTCCAACAGCCAGACAAGGTTCTCCGCTTTCCCGGCGACCGCTTTTTCTGCCGCCGCCGCACCAATCGCCACAACTGCCAGTGGGAAATCCATCTCTTCACTGCTGATACGGAAGGGGATCATGTGGACATCGGGCAATTTCAATAGTCCGGCATTTTCGACAGTGACGTCGAGGCTGTCCGGATGCAGGACAAGCAGAGGTGCCCTGAAGAGCTCCCCTCCGAAATCCTTAAGGCTGTCCAACAGCACACGGATTTTGCGAAACGATGTCGGTGATGCAGCGAGGGACGCGAACATGACCTGTTCCATGTTGCCACCGCCTTCTCATTCTTTGGAACGGAAAAGAACCAGACGCATGTAAACTACGGCCTTGGAGAATTATACAACAGCACGGACGCTCTTGCCACGTGTTGTGCTGGCTGACCACATAGGTGACACTGGGTAACACATTTTGGCAACTTTCCTTCCAATATACTCTATTTTCTGTCGACTTTTGCCGTGGTTGCAAGGGCAGGTGAGTGTCAACAACTGACGATTAGCGGATGCAGGAACGGCCAGACGGGAAGGGCAAACTCTCTGAAGGAGTCTGCCCTTTGTGGTTTACACGGTTTAGCTCTAAGCCCGGTGACGCCTTAGCACCAGGAGGCTCGCACCGGCGATAATGAGTGCAAACAGGGCAATCCAGGGTGCCAGGACGGCCAGTTTGTCTATGGGGGAAGCCTCCCAGCCCACAGTATGGGAGCCCGCTGGGCGCTGCTCATTTTCGAAGTTGAGGAATGGCCCGAGCACCGGGTCACTGGCACCTCCAGGCAGTGTCACAAGGTGTTCATTAGGCAAAGGGGAAACCTGATTCCAATTAGCTTGCACCACTTCGCTCACCCTGTATTCGCCGTCCTCAAGCCCGCAGAAGCAGTACTTGCCATTGGCATCCGTAATGGTGCTCCGTACCTCAACCCACGGGTTTGTATGTTTCTCCAGGATGACTTCCCAGCCTGCGAGCGCTTCCATAGTGCCGGCCCGATACACGAAACCGCAGATGCAGCAACCCTGAGTGACAGTCACGGTCACATCGTCGCTGTCTGTGCAGCCCTTAGAATCGGTTACTGTTACGGTGTAGGTCGTGTTGACGGCTGGTGAAGCAGTTGGATTGGCGATACTGGCATCGTTCAGATCGGTAGTCGGAGTCCAGCTATAAGTATACGGTGGTGTGCCGCCTGAAGCCGTTGGACTGCCGCCTATCACAACAGAACCTCCTGCGGTAATCCCTGCGTCTGTGCCGGCATCGGCTGTGGGCTTGGTGTTGACCACTACCGTCGTGTTGGCAGGATCACTTGTGCAGCCACCATCGGTCACCGTCAGGTAATAAGTTCCTCCGTTCAAGGAGGTAGCGTTGAGGATGGTCGGGTTCTGCAAGCTGCTGCTGAAGCCATTCGGCCCAGTCCAACTATAGCTGGTCATGCCGTTGGGCCCACTCGATAGCTGTATGGTGCCTCCTTCGCAGATTGGTGAGTTGCTTGAGGCAGTAGCTGTGGGCCGGGCATAAACCGTTATGTAATCGGTCTTGATTTCGTCATCTGAACCGCAGGCATTGCTTACGGTTAAGCTCACGGTGTAGGTGCCAGCGCTCGTGTAGGTATGGGAGGGGTTCTGAGTGTCGTAGTCCTCATTTCCATCGCCATCTACATCCCAGCTCCAGCTCGTCGGGGCTCCTGTGGACAAATCTGTAAAGACCACAGTTAGGGGAGCACAGCCGCTTATTAATGAGCCACCGAAGTCGGCTGTGGGACTGTGGTTCACCGTCAACGTGCCGTGGTCCTCACTCTCACAGCTACTCTCACACTCCACCAAACAGGTGTAGGCTCCGGCGTCTGCTGTGCTGGCAGTCGGGATCAAATAGGTCCCAGACTTCGCACCAGGAATTAGAGTGCCGCTTGAAGAGGTACCCTCATACCACTGGTAACTCTTTACCGTACAACCCGAAACTGTAGCAATTAAAGTCGCAGCCTCTCCTTCACATACTACGACATTTGCCACGTTTACCGTGGGTCTCGAAGTGTCTTCGGTGACGGAGGCGCAATCCTCGGCCTTACAGCCACTGGTACATTCCACCTCTACTTTATAGACTCCGGGAGCAGTCGCGCTTAATGTGTTGCCCGTTTCATCGCCAAGCGCCACATCATCCTTGTACCACTGGTAGCCAGTTACGGTGCAGGGGCTTCCAGTTGTATCTGCCGTCAATAGAATGAAGGTGGTGGCACAGGTGAGCTTGCCGCCATCAGGGGTGATGTTCACCCTGGGATTGGCGTACGCAGTGACGGTCTTGGTTTCGTTATCTGAGCTGCAGGCATTGCTCACAATTAAAGTGACGTTGTAGCTCCCAGCAGCATTGTATGTTACAAGGGGAGGCATCTGCCCTGTGTGACTCGAAGGAGTGCCTCCGGGGAAAGACCAGTTCCAGCTCGTGGGACTGCCTGTAGACTGGTCGGTGAAGTTGACAGTCAGGGGAATGCAGCCAGAGGTCGGTGTCGCATTGAAGGCTGCTAGGGGTGGTACACATGCCGGGAGGCAATATGTTTCCTCTGCACGCTCACAATTAGGCGTTTGGTCCAGATTGTTGTTTTGGTTATCCGTTGCCCACATGAGGCACAACGAGGAGGGATTTCCCAACGCAGCCCAGCTCACGTACATGTCCACGAAGTTGCCGCCGGTGGTGGAGTTGTCAATCCGGTATCCGATGTCCGCGCCCATCACTCCCTGAGGTCCTCCAGTCCCAGGCGTGCCAGTTCCGAGAACCCTTCGCCACCAAGAGCTATTGCCTGTGGGGGCAGTCTGGGCGTTGTTGAGGGTGTAGTTTGGGGGTTTTGCGCTATCCCACCGTTTCATAAAACCGTCGTTGTTCAAATCATCCATGAGCGTCAGTTCACCCAGCTGGTCTCTGGTTGTATTCGGGTCGTTGCTGTTGTCCGTTAGGTCCTCCAGTATCAGCAGAAATTCCGCCTGTTCCACCGTAGTCCCGTGCACATAGGCGGCCGTCTCCGCGGTATCAAACCACCACTTGTAGCGAGCATCGCCTCCCGGCTTTAGGGAGGGCCAGCCGGGTGGGTCGACAGTCTCCATACGCAGGTAGAGATACTGAGAATCGGTAGCATAATAGAGCGCATAACCGTCCCCACTAACATCTGCCACGTTCCGGTGCTCATCGCAGCCACTCTCATTAGGGTCTGTGGATAGCCCTGTCCAAGTGGTCGGCCACCCACTGGGCGGTGGCGTGCTTAGCGGGAGCATCGTCCCGTGCGAGCAAGCCGTCACGACCAGCATCAGGACGATGACTAGAGTAATGATCGGCCCTCTGATATTCATTCGCCGCATTCCACCGGCATCGGGGAAGCTAGCCGCTTTACACTCTGCCCCGTGCCACTTCCAACGCGCTATTTCATGTTATGACAAGCTGTCTTCTCTTATCAACCAGTCCCAGTTGGGAAGTACCGGCCCTAGCATGAGCACCGAGGCAAACAGGATACCAGAGTCTCTCTTCACCCCCTCGCTCCTGATTCGGCGCTTTCAGGCTGCCCAATTCTGCCATGCTTCGAACTCAGATTGGCCTTCGCCAGGGATTCTTCACCTCCAGATTCCTGCACTTGCCATTTGACAAGCTCGAGTAGGTCCCAACAGATTCCAAATGTCAAGATTCAAATGACAATTGAAATCCTAATGCTTGAAAGAGCCCGGTTTACATGTCTGTACCTGCTGAGTTAACCATCGTGGGAATTATCGCAACCTTCCGACGTACACACGCGACAACCGCCTTATGTTGGTCTTAAACCAGTATCTCTTAGAGCAACTCTCCTTCTATCAGCTCCTTTTATAGAGACTGCTCTTATTAAGACTATTATACCACTATCCAAGAAATTGTCAATAGTTGGCAATGCCCGTTTTATGTCGTTAGGGGAAATGAGACAGTTATAAGACCTCAATAACCCGACACTTTGGGGCTTGCCCTGGCCAAGACAAATGCTCAGGACGTGTGATGCATCGCAACACTGTTGCCCAATCCTGACTTTGTGTGGTCTTTCCTGCCTTGCTTCTTTAGGTGATCTCTGAAACCTTCCTCCATAATGCGCCCGCTCCGTGACAATCCTCTCGTTCTTCAGTTGTGTGACTACAGCGCCGGCCCTTCCTATAGTGAGCAGCCATCTCACCATAACTCAGACACATCGGGAGAACAACGCAAGATCGAGAAGACATCAACCCTTGCTGGGTACGGAACGAAATAGCGTTAAGTTATGTTTCGCCACCACATCTGCAGATACCTTGAAGTTGAAAGGTCTCGGTGTTACTTTGCTCATGCAATCTTAATTGCCTGAGCATGCCTAAGAGTAAAATTTGTTATAATCTAAAGTGGGAGAGTGAGGTGTCTAAGATACTGGACAAAATAAACGACCCCAGCGATGTTAAGGGGCTAACTCGGGATGAACTAGGTGAACTTTGTTCCGAGATCAGGGAATTATTGGTAAGCAGGGTTAGTGAAAACGGAGGGCATCTAGCATCCAATCTGGGAGCGGTGGAGCTTACTGTTGCCTTGCACCGGGTATTTGATAGCCCGAAAGACAAGATAATCTGGGATGTGGGGCACCAAAGTTACGTTCATAAGCTATTAACAGGAAGAAGGGAGCAATTTCCCTCCCTGCGCCAATACCAGGGACTCTCAGGGTTTCCTGATAGAGATGAAAGTCTTCACGATGCTTTCACTACGGGACATGGTGGCACCTCCATTTCAGCGGCTTTGGGCATGGCTCTGACCCGCGACCTTGCTCGCGGTAATCACCACGTGGTAGCTGTCATCGGCGATGGGTGCCTTACCTGTGGCATGACTTACGAAGCACTGAATCACGCCGGGCATTTGGGCACAAGGCTTATCGTGGTGCTCAATGACAACGGCATGTCCATTTCGCCCACAGTAGGAGCGATAGCCAAGCGGCTAAATGTAGTGCGAACAACCCGTGGCTATATACGGGCTAAGAAACAGACGAGTCGGTTGCTGTCTTTCTTGCCCGGAGGAAAGAGGCTGCAGGGGGCATTGCGCCGTCTCAGGGAAGGGGTGAAAGCGGTGGTCATGCCCACCATGATGTGGGAGCAGCTTGGCTTTACTTACCTGGGTCCGATAGATGGTCATAACACTGCTGAATTGGAAGCAGCTTTGACTCAAGCCAGGAATTACTACAAGCCGGTCATCGTCCATGTCTTGACTACGAAGGGCAAGGGTTACAAACCAGCCGAGGATAATCCCACTTACTTTCACGGTCTATCTCCTAAAAGCGAGGGCTTGGGCACAATACCTACTTATAGTCAGATATTTGCTCGAACAGTCGGTGGACTGCTTAGGGACAATCCCAGGGTGGTAGTGATAAGCGCTGCCATGGTTGAAGGCAATAGCCTATCTTCTCTGGTCAAGGAGTTTCCTCAACGCATCTACGATGTAGGGATTTCTGAGCAGCATGCGGTTACCTTAGCCGCCGGTCTAGCTACCCAGGGCTTTATACCTATTGTAGCTATATATTCCACTTTCTTGCAGCGTGCCTTTGACCAGGTATTGCACGATGTTTGTCTCCCTGATCTGCCTGTCATTTTTGCTCTCGATCGCAGCGGCATTGTCGGAGAGGATGGCAAAACACATCAAGGGATATTTGATTTATCCTATCTTAGTTTGATGCCTAATATGATTGTTTGCGCACCTAAGGACGGGAATGAACTTCAAGACCTGCTCTATACTGCCCTCAATACAGAGCATCCTATGGCAATTCGCTATCCTCGGGGTCGGGGAACAGGCGTTCCCCTGGCTACCGAGCTTCATCAACTTCCTATAGGCAAAGCTGAGATAATAAAGCAAGGTGAAGATATAGTCATAATAGGCATCGGCTCTACTGTCATGCCTTCTCTGGAAGCAGCGGAACATTTAGCTCTGGGGGGCACTGATGCCATGGTAATTAATGCCCGATTCGCTAAGCCCCTGGATACAGAGCTTATTTTGGATGTAGCCAACCACACCAAAAAGATGGTCATAGTAGAGGAGAATGTTCTTAGCGGCGGCTTTGGTGCTGCGGTGCTGGAGCTGCTGGAAAAGGCTGAAGCCTCAGATGTCAAAGTGAAGCGATTAGGCATTCCTGACGAATTCGTAACCCATGGAAAGCAAGATTTTCTTCGCTCTCTCTACCATCTGGATGCCCTGGGAATAGCCAAGGAATGCGCTGATTTCCTAGCTCACGTCCAAGCAAAGGCGGAGGGAGAGTTCCACACCACTATCCTTTAATAGTAGCTTCTAGATTAGACTAACCCTGCGAATATCCTGGCCCAATTATACTTAACTGCATAAATCTTTAAAATCCTAAGCACTAAATCCTAAACAAATTCAAATGACCAAATTCAAAATCCAAAACCGTTTTGAACATTTGAGGTTTGAATTTTGAGCTTGTTTAAGGTTTAGGATTTTGGATTTTGGATTTTCACCTCAGGGTGGTGAGTCTTTATTCTCTTGAGCCATTCGCTTGAGCTCATAAAGCTTGGTGATTGCTTCCAGAGGAGACATGGAATCAACATCAAGCCGGGCAATCTCATCAGCTAATAGGGAGTCTTTCGGGAAAAGAGGAATCTGGAGCGATGCTTTACGGCGAGGGACTTTGCCTTTTTTAGCAGCGTGGCTTTCCAGTTCAGCTAAGACTTCCTGAGCTCGAACGATTACCGATTTGGGCAGGCCGGCTAGCTGCGCAACGTGGATGCCATAGCTCCTGTCGGTGCCCCCGGGGACAATCTTGTGGAGAAAGATAACTTTATCTCCTTCCTCCACCACCGCTACGTTAAAGTTTTTCACTCTGGGCAGGATACCAGCCAGGTCCACCAATTCATGATAATGAGTGGCAAAAAGGGTCTTCGCCCCAAGCTCAGGGTGGTTATGGATAAACTCGGCTACCGCCCAGGCGATGGAAAGCCCGTCATAGGTAGAAGTGCCCCGCCCAATTTCATCCAGAATGATAAAGGAGCGAGGGGTAGCATTATTCAGGATATTTGCCGCCTCAGTCATCTCCACCATAAAAGTAGATTGCCCGGCGGCTAAGTCCTCCTGGGCGCCAATGCGAGTAAAGATGCGGTCAACAATTCCAATATTCGCTGAATCGGCAGGGACAAAGCTTCCAATCTGAGCTAAAAGGATAATTAGGGCTACCTGCCTGAGATAGGTGGACTTTCCTGACATGTTGGGGCCGGTGAGTATAATAAGCTGATTGTCCCTATTGCATAAATAAACGTCGTTAGGAACAAAATTATCGCTGCCTATGCTCTGTTCCACAATAGGGTGGCGCCCTCCCTTAATGTCGATGACATCATCGTTGGTCAGCATTGGGCGGACATAACTATGACGCGCTGCTACCTCAGCAAGGCTGGAAAGGGCATCGATTTGGGCGATGGCTCTGGCGGTGGCCAAAATTTGCTCACTTACAGCGCTTATCTGCTGGCAAAGTTGTCGGAAAATGGCAGCCTCCAGGTCAGCAATTTTCTCCTGAGCATTGAGAATCAGCGATTCATACTCCTTAAGTTCGGGGGTGAAGAACCTTTCCGCCTCGGCTAAAGTCTGTTTACGAATATAATCCTGGGGAACTAAGTTGAGATTAGCCCGGGATACCTCAATATAATAGCCAAATACCCGGTTGTAGCCTACTTTTAAGGACTTAATCCCTGTGCGTTGCCTTTCCCTCTGCTCCAGGCCAGCCAGATATTGCTTAGCCTGCCGGGAATTACGGCGAATTTCATCCAGCTCAGGGGAGAAACCTTCCTTTATCACACCCCCTTGCTCCAAATCCCCCGGCTCATCGGCAATAGCCCTGGCAATTAAGTCCACGATATCGGGGCAGGGTTTAAGTTCGCCGCTTAGCCAATTTATGGCGTCCCCGTCTGCCATCGCCGCTTTCAAGTCCGGCACCTTTTCTAAACTAGAGCGAAGCGCTAGCAACTCTCGGGGCATGACTCTGCCACTACTCACTCGATTAACTAGCCTCTCCAGGTCAGCAATGTCTGATAACAGAGAGATGATTTTTGGGCGAGCTAGATTGTTTTGGTGAAACCAGGCAACCGCTTCTTGCCGCCGATTCAATATGGCGAGGTCCAGAAGAGAATGTCCCAGCCAATTTTTGAGCAGCCTGCCACCCATGGCGGTCTTGCTCAGGTCAACGATGGAGAGTAGGGAGTTGCCGGTTTCTCCCCACCTGCCACCCTGAAAGAGCTCCAGATTGCGGATGGTCTGGCCGTCGAGGGTCATAAAGGAATCTGTAGAGTAGGTAGCAAGTTTGCTTAGCTGGGGCAGAGTTTCCTTTTGCGTTTCCTTGACATAATGTACTAATGCGCCGGCGGCTCTTATGGCTAAAGGCAAGCGGGCGCAGCCATAGCCTTCCAGGGTAGCTACGCCAAAATGTTCCAGCAAAGATTCCTGGGCAATTTCCAAATCAAACCAGTAGTCATCCAGTCGGCTTATGGTGAAAGGCAATTGAGCATAATCGTCGGCATCTTCGGGAATAAGAACCTCGCTGGGCTGAAGTCGCTCCAATTCAGGCATGACTCTTTCAGCAGGAAGCTGAGTGGTGGCAAATTCGCTCGTGGTTATATCAACGTAGGCGATCCCCGCTTCTTCGCCTTCAACAACCAGGCTGGCGAGATAGTTATTGCTCTTACTGGCAAGCAGATTAGGCTCGACCACCGTCCCCGGCGTCACCACGCGAATGACGTCCCTTTCCACCAGTCCCTTGCCCGGCGGGCTGAGTTGTTCGCAAATAGCTACCTTATGACCACGGTTGATGAGCTTAGCCAGATAGTTATCCAGAGCGTGATGAGGTATCCCCGCCATGGGCACTCTCTCCCCCTTGCCCATCTCGCGGGAGGTCAGGACAACGTCCAGCTCTCGCGAAGCGACTTTGGCATCTTCATCGAAGGTTTCATAGAAGTCGCCTAAGCGGAAGAAAACTATAGCCTCGGGGTACTTCTGCTTAACCCTGAGATACTGCTTTCTAAGAGGTGTTACAGTCATTAATGTTATTTTACTAGCTCTTCAATAACATATAAAGTCAGTATCCTCGTTCACTATCTTAGTGATACATTGTCTGCTTGCGTTGTCATTGCGAGGAATGGAAATGACGAAGCAATCTCGGTGGGGCTGCTGAGGATAAAGATTGCCACGCTGCGCTCGCAATGACACAAGGAACTATTACAACTGTCCCGAAGATATATAGTACACCTTGGAGTGTCACCCATCTATCTGAACTAGGTCAGCCAGAGCAAACATAGGAAGAAAGGCTTCAATAAAAAAGGCCAGAGGACTATAATGATGATGTTCTAAGGGGAATGGGGCTATGAAATTGCGGCACTTGCATATTCAAGGATTTAGATCAATTCGAGGTATTACCTTTGAAGTAGATGACTTCTTGTGTTTCATTGGTCAGAATAATCATGGCAAGTCAAATATCTTTCAGGCACTTGACATATTCTTTTCTTCAGCAACACGAGGAATAACCCCTGATATCTTTTTTCGCAGCCCAAATGGGACTGCAAGAGAAGTAATTATCGAGGCCAGATTTGAAGATTTATCACAAGCAGAGATGGGAAAATTGCGCCCGTGGACTGTTAATGAGGTTCTTACCGTTTCGAAAAAATACTGGATTGATGATGGTAAACCTCAAGTTTCATACGAAGCTCTCATGAAAGTTCCCAAAGATGAATGGCTCCAGGAGGATTTTGAGAGCTACAATGACAAAGATGTAGTTTCAGAATTGCCTATAGCAGAATTTTTTCCTGGAAGTGGTCGGATAACCAAACAATCGTATAAAGAAGCAATACAAAAATATATTGAAGCCCATCCTGATATAGAATACACAGAAGAGAGGCGTGTGAATCCCGCAGGATACAAGCAGGTTCTGGATGGATATCTACCTGAATTTCACCTAGTGCCTGCAGTTCGGGATGTTACTGAAGAAACCAAAACAAGTGGTACAACTCTCCTTTCGAGACTTCTCAATGTTATTATAGGCCGTATTGCAAGACAAAATCCCGCATTCCAACGTTTGGAAGACACTGTTCAGGAGATTAAGACATTAATAGAAGGCAAAACACCAGAGGAAAAGCTTGCCGAGATTAGAGAGCTGGAAGACAGATTAAAACATGAATTAGGCCCCTGGGATGTTGGGCTAAGTATCGGGGTTGAAGCTCCCGACATAGAAAGAGTTTTCCAACTGGGAACAAGCATAACCTTGGACGATGGTATTCCTACAGGCGTAGATGGAAAAGGACATGGATTGCAACGCTATTTGATCTTTGCCCTGATGCGTGTTTGGGCTACTGAAGCAAGGCGAGCACAAACCGAGGAGAATAGAGAAATCAGAGAACGCTCAAATGTTTTTGCATTTGAAGAGCCTGAGCTTTTTCTTCATCCCCAGATGTGCAGAGCTACTTATGAATCCCTAAAGCAAATATCTAGAACAGATCAAATTTTAGTCTGTACGCATTCACCCCATTTTATTGATCTGGAGGATTACCGTTCCATTGTCGTCGTTAGAAAACCTAATCTTGAAATAGGCACTCAAGTTCAACGTGTACAGGAAGAACTTTTTCAAGGCGAAAGGAAGAGACAATTTAACATGGTTCGGTTCTTCAATCCTGACAGAAATGAACTTTTCTTTGCCAGAAAGGCTGTATTAGTAGAGGGAGCTACAGAGAAGGCGACTTTACCTCTCCTTGCAAGGCATTTTAACTGTTTTGACCATAGAGTTAGTATTATTGATTGTGGAAGTAAATTCAACCTGACTTTGTATATGGAAGTTTTAAATGCTTTTGGTATTGCATATCTAGTTATTCATGATGAAGACCCAATAGACCCAGAACTTGAGCCGGGGGGCGCTAAATATGACTCTAACAGATTTAGAGAAGCTAAACAAACATTTGAAGAAAACCAAGGAATTACAGATACAGTTAATCCCACAATAGGTAAGGTACGACAAATACCGGGAAAATTTGAAAAGCTATTGGGTATTTCAAAAGCTCAAGCTGACAAACTTGGGAAACCTTTTGCTGCTGTTGAAAAATATGCCCAGGAAGGTGTAGAGATTCCCGAAGATGTTAAAGAGCTTGTTAGAACAGTTTATGAATAACGCAAGAGTTGAGATGTTAGTGGAGGATAGGAAACTTCGCACAACAGCTCATAAAAAATAAATCAGAGATTCCGCAAATTTGCGTGTCGCATGAATTCTTCTTCACAAGAATAAGGTGAGGTGCATCTAGAAATAAGATAAGGGTTTTGCCATGGTAGAAGAAATTGAAATTTTCGTTGAAGAGAAGTTCCGGGGGGTGGTAGATGGAGGTTGGGTTAAGAAGATAATCCGGCAAATCATCAAGGCTGAAGGGGTGGCGCCTCCTTACGAGGTGAGTCTGGTTTTCACCGACTCTGAGACGGTGCAACAACTCAATCGAGACTACCGGGGGGTGGATGAGCCTACGGATGTGCTGGCTTTCTACATGCTTCCGCAGAAGGGAGCTGATTCTTCCTTCGCACTCCCTCCTGATGGGGTAACTCGCCTGGGAGAGGTAATTATCTCCTATCCCCAGGCAGTGGCACAAGCCAGAGAACAAGGGCATTCACCCGAAAGAGAACTGGCATTGCTTATTATCCACGGGATACTTCATCTTCTGGGCTACGACCATGAAGAGCCAGAGGAAGAAAGCAAGATGAGGGAAAGGGAAAGAGAACTTCTGGAGAGATGTTTGCCCGGGTAGTGATATAATATAAGTGCAGAATGGGGTTGAGGATGCCAACCGCTCCACTTATTCAGTGACTGGTATTCCACCGTCATTTAGTGCAGGCACAAGCGGGACTTAAACCGAGGTCTTTGAAGTGCAAAACAGCGCAGAGGAGGTAAAAGATGGCTAAATTCGTAATGCTGACGACCCTCACTGACGAGGGAAGAAAGACTATCACAGAAAATCCTGCAAGGATCAAAGAGGTCAATAAAGAAGTGGAGGCAATGGGGGCGAAGATACTGGCTCAGTATGCTGTGCTAGGTCCGTACGATTTCATAAACATTATAGAGGCTCCCAGTAATGAAGCAATATCCAAGGTGGCGGTGACATTGGGGTCAAGGGGTACGCTTCAAACCATGACCATGGCTGCTATGGATATGGACGCTTTCATTGGCAGTCTCAAGAAGTAGAGGTAACCCCCGGCTACCCGCTTGTGCCATCAACTTTTAAGGCTGATTGGAATTTCGCATTGAAGCACCAGTGACAGAAATGCGAGACTGCAAAACCATGAAACCGCAAAACTGCTCAGCCCTCGGGATTTAGGGTTTAGATATAGTTGAGAACTATGGTTTGTGTGCTGCTGGGCAGGGACGATGAAGTAATCGAGAGCTTGGGCTTTGCTTCTAGCTCTCTAATTCTCATTTTATCCAGGAATTTGTCCACAGGACTGAGATTGCCAGTGAACGCCTCCGTCTTATAGTGCATGGGGATGACAATATGAGGCTCTAATTGCCTTACTATTTCCACAGCCGTGTCAATGGGTATAGTAGATACCTCCCCGACAGGCAAAAATAGTATACCTATATCTCCTATTTCTTCTATCAAATGCGAGTCCAGAGGATGTCCCAAATCACCTAGGTGACATAAAGTTATATCATCCATCTCGATAATATAAATGGTATTCTTGCCCCGTACCTCTCCCTTCTTATCATCGTGGAAAGAGGCGATTCCTGTGATAAAGACCCCCCCTATTTCATATTCCCCGGGGCTTTTTATTTGTCTGGGGGCATTAGCGACGCCTTCGATGTAGCTATGACCAGGGTGAAAATGGCTCATCGTCACGATGTCTGCCTCAGGTTCACCCAGGCGGTAGCCCAAGTCAGGATGACATGGGTCTGTTATGATGGTTTTTTCTTTCCCTCTAATCAGAAAGCAGGAATGTCCTAGCCAGGTAATCTCCATCAGCGTCTAAATGATAACCCTTTTCTTTAGCTCTGTCCACAGCAACAGCAAAATCCAAAAACTCAAATTTTAGGATTTAGATAGTAGCGTTTAGTGTTTATCAAGAAGTGTATCGCCTTTGCACTCGTGATCAGCTTTTTCCACAGGGCTTATCAAAAGCGTCATTCCCTCCATGCCCACAATGGCAATTTCCTCGCCGGCATCTATAGTTGAACTGGACGAAGCTTGCCACAGTTCACCGTTAACCCGAACATAACCTTTAGGGGAAATGGGAGTTGTTGTTCGACCTCGACTACCAATGTCCGGCGAAATCATCGGCTTCTTAACTAGCGCCTTCTTGCTAAGTCGGTAATTTATATAATTATATACCCCGAGAGCAATCATCATAAGGATGAGACCCCAGAGGGGGATATTTATCGCAACCCTTGGCAGCAGCCAGAGCACGACTGCCACCAAGGCCGCCTCTTCAAGTAAGGTTGTTGTAATGGTGAGTACTGTATATCTCCTGTATTTCATTTTGGTATTGAGATAAAGAGTTAGGTCGGAATTAGATTAACCTTCAAATTTAATAGCTTCACTCAGGCCATCAGCGCGCGAGCGGGTGGGATTGTTGACAAAGAAAGCTTTAACTCCCTCCATTTGCTTTAGTTCTGGTCGTCCTTTGAACCGGGCATTAATGATATGCAAAGTAATAGAAATAGTCAAACAACAAAGCAATTGACAAAAACCAGTACAATCGTTAACATCTGAAAAATAAAGGTTAACGAAATGAAGGGACAGATACTAAAAGCTCTACGAGAGTGTAGTGATTATCTTTCTGGCGAGACACTTTCTGAGCAGCTTGGCATCTCCCGGGTTTCTATCTGGAAGCATATTCACAGCTTAAAAAAGGATGGCTATGTAATAGAGGCCTCGCCTAAAGGATATAGACTGGTCTCCTCTCCAGATTTACTGCTTCCTTATGAATTTCCCGGTTTAGAACAAAGAATTCACTACTTCCCGGAGATTGGCTCGACCATGGATGCAGCAAGAGAGTTAGCTAAAAAGGGAGCAGGGGAGGGGACAATCGTGATTGCCGAAGCCCAGACCCGCGGGCGGGGAAGATTGAGCCGGGAATGGCTCTCGCCAGAAGGAGGGATTTACTTCACTCTCGTTTTACGCCCCAGGATAAGTCCCGCATATGCTCCCAGGATAAACTTGATGGCCTCTGTTGCCGTGGCAGCTACAATTAGAAAGCTCTTTGGGTTAAAGGCCGAATTAAAATGGCCCAATGACGTCTTGATTGAAGGCAGGAAGGTGTGTGGCATACTGGCTGAAATGGATGCTGAAATGGATGTTGTAAACTTTGTGAACGTCGGCATAGGTATAAACGCCAATACCTCTATTCCCCAGTTTGAGAAAACGGTGACCTCCTTAAAGGATATGTTAGGAAGGGAAATCGCCAGGAAGGAATTTTTAAGCGTATTGTTGATGGAAATAGAGCGACAGCAGCCTCTGTTAATGAAAGCAGATTTACTCGAAGAGTGGAAAAAACTCTCTGTGACATTAAATAAGGATGTAAGGATAGTAGCGCCGGGTGAGGTGATAGTAGGGCGGGCAATCGACATTGATACCACCGGAGCATTGATAGTAAAGGAGAAGAATGGCTCTTTGAAGAAGGCAATGGCCGGGGATTGTATTCACTTGAGGGAAGAAGCACCAAATACTGATACAGGAGCAGTCAGCCGTCAGTAGTCAGCATTCAGTATGAAGCTGATAGCTGAAAGCTACATCGTTGTAAGATGCCGCAACTAGCTATCATTGCCGTCTATTTTCTCGCCATAATTGGCATAGGGGTGTGGAGTAAGCGGAGAGCAGGAAGCCAAAATGGCTTCTTCGTCGCCCACCGTCAGGGAACTCTGCTCCTTATCACCGGCTCACTTGTAGCCACCGCAATAGGGGGGTCAGCAACCGTGGGTATGGCTGGCCTGGGGTTCAAGCAAGGTTTGACTGGCGCTTGGTGGCTTCTTGTTGGCTCCATCGGTCTCGTGCTTCTGGGGGTTTTCTTTGCCAGGAAAGTAAGAGGTGCTGCGCTTTATACTCTTCCAGAACTGGTAGAAAGGCAGTATGACCGCCGTATGAGTTTGGCGGCTTCTATTCTTATTGTTATCGCTTGGGTGGGGGTGGTGGCAGGACAAATCGTTGCTGCCGGGACAGTTTTATCTATCTTGGGAATAGGTTCTGTTGCTTTCTGGATGACTGTCTTTACTATAGTTTTTGTAGCTTATGCTATTCTGGGGGGCCAGTTCTCGATTATCCGTACCGATGTTTTCCAGGCAGTGATTCTTTTCCTTGGGATTTTTGTCGCTTTGGCGCTGGTTTTCTCACAAGTGGGAGGACTTGATGGGTTGAAAGCCTCTCTACCCCCGGGTTATTTCTCTTTTCCAACAAGCCCCGAGTTCAATTGGAAGATGCTCTTGTCTCTTTTGATTCTCGTCGGAGCGACTTACGTGGTGGGGCCTGATATGTATTCTCGACTTTTCTGTGCTAAGGGAGAAAAAACGGCCCAGCGATCAGCCATTTTGTCGGCATTTCTTTTCATTCCCCTGGCTTTTGCCATCATCTTTATAGGGATGAGCGCCAAAGTTTTATATCCGGAGATAGCTGCCGAAGGAGCCTTTCCTCAGGTAATAACCAGTGTGCTTTCCCCCGGTTTAAGCGGACTGATCCTTGCCGCCCTGGTCGCAGCGCTCATGTCCTCAGCGGATACCTGCCTGCTTACCCAGAGTGTCATTTTAACCGAGGATATAATTAAGCGAGCGCACCCTGCGCTTGACGAAAGGAAAACCATTTTGCTAACTCGCTTAAGTCTAATTGGGTTAGGTCTGGTGGCGTTGGGGCTGGCTTTGGCCTTAAAGGGGGTGATTTCATCCCTTCTTTTCGCTTACACTATATTCACTTGCGGCTTGGTTGTTCCGGTGGTCGCTGGGTTTTACAAAGAGAAACTAAAGGTGACTCCGCAAGGTGCCCTGGCTGCTCTTATAGGTGGCGGGATAGTAGGCTTGCTGGGAAAGATCCCGGGTCTTGACATTCCTCTCAAAGGAGACCTTGGCCTCATAGGTTTTGCTGTAAGTGCGGTGCTCCTTTTCGGCGCAAGCTTCCTTACTAGAAAGGGATAATCCACAAGGCGTAAAACCGGTCTTGCCATTCTGAGCCCCAACTTGTCGGGGCTCAGAATGGCAAAGCGCACACGACAGGCTCCACGTATAGTCTCCCAGATTCTTTGGTCGCGGAAAAAGCTCAATGCGGTGTCTTTTTGTCTAGGCAGCCCTCTTTCTACGCACAAAGAAAATCACCAGCCCCACTATCACCACCGCCGCTATAATCCCGACAATGAGAGCCCAATTGACTAGTGGCAGAATCTCCTCAAAATTGGCCGTGATGGAGTAGCTGTCGTTCATGGTGATGTTAGTCACAGCAGCGTAGACATCGGCAACGGTGCTCACATCGCCGGTCCAGTTGACAAACCGAGAGCTTTCCTCAACCGCGACCCTCAGGTCAACCACCGCTCCTTCGTCATAGGTAAAAGTCCCTTCACCAGGTTCAGTGACCGAACCCCCAGCGGTGCTGGCGATGGTGAGGTCATACTCCGGTATCTCTTCAAAGATAGCCGTGATAGTAAAGGTGGCCGGGTCATGAATGTCGAAGTTGATGGTCAGTTCTATATTGTCACCCACCGCTAGCAGCGTGGCAGCAAGATAATCATCCCCGATGGCCAATATCGCCGTACCATTGAAATAACCCACCGTGTAGTGGGTGCCTTCCACCAGAGTGTCGTCGTCGTCCACGATAGAAATTATCGAATTGGCGTCGTTCCAGGTGATGGTCGTCTCTACATCATCGGGATGAGACAGGTCGTAGTCAGCCACCTCAGGGTCGATGGTGGCGCTTGTCGTCACAATTGCCGTGATGGTAAAGGTAGCCGGGGCATAGACGTTGAAGTTGATAGTCAGCTCTACACTGTCACCCACCGCTAGCAGCTTAGCAGCAAGATAATCATCCCCGATGGTCAATATCGCCGTACCATTGAAATAACCCACCGTGTAGTGGGTGCCTTCCACCAGAGTGTCGTCGTCGTCCACGATAGAAATTATCGAATTGGCGTCGTTCCAGGTGATGGTCGTCTCTACATCATCGGGATGAGACAGGTCGTAGTCAGCCTCTGCCGGCGAGATGCTAGCGTTACCGTTAAGCGCGGCTATCGCTGGTATTGCCATCAAAAGGTTGAAGCTCAGCACCAGCATCACGGTAAACAAAATACTCAATATCTTTCTCAACTTTCCCCCTTCATTCTTGCAAAATTGCCTTATCGCCTGTCAACCTCAGGCATAGCAGCCAATCTGTGTATCAACTCTTGTTTCCCAAAAATCATCACCTCATTTCACGACGCAAAACCGCCCATTTCCGTAAGAATTTACTTCTCCCTAACCTGTTGGGGTCTCCCAGTAAATAGCGTAGCAGCCCCACCCCCTACTGTCAAGGAAGTGTACTCGTTCATACGATTGGTGACACGTACCTTGTGCCTTTTAACTCTTTAAGGAAGAGGCTCAGAATGACAGGAAGAGGAAGGCTACAATGACATATGAGCATTACACTGCTATAATGATACCGTGCTGGTTACCATCATCGGTTTAGGGTTAATCGGCGGCTCAATCGGGTTAGCTTTAAGGCAAGGGAAGAAGCCTGGGTGGGAAATAGTCGGCTATAGCCGTCGCCAGGAAACTGTAGCCAATGCCTTAAGTTCAGGCGCCATTGAGCGAGGCGAAACCAAGTTAAAGGATGCGATAAAGCAAGCTGAATTTGTCATTATCGCCACACCGGTTCTGACGGTAAAGGAAATCTTCTCCGAGATAGCTCCCTATCTTCCCTCTGGTTGTATTGTTACCGATACCGCCAGCACGAAAGTCCAGGTTATGAAATGGGCCGAGGAAATACTGCCGCCAACGGTGGACTTCATTGGCGGACACCCCATGGCCGGGAAGGAAACTTATGGCATCCAGGCTGCTGAAGCCGAATTATTTCGGGGGTGCACTTATTGTCTCACCTCATCAGAGAAAGCTTCACCAAAATCAATAGATACAGTGACAAGCATGATCAAGAAGCTGGGAGCCATACCTTTTTTCATTGATGCTCAAGAGCATGACAATCTGGTGGCTGGCATTAGTCATCTACCCATGTTGCTCTCGGCGGCTCTGGTATCGCTAACTATCAAGAATCCTTCCTGGTCTAAAATGTCCAAACTGGCGGCCTCTGGCTATCATGACCTTAGCCGTCTGGCTTCGGGAAGTCCTGAAGTAAATGCCCATATCTGCCTTAGCAGCAAGGAAGCTATAGTTAACTGGATAGATAAATTCAGCCAGGAATTGAAGATGTATCGCCAACTGGTGGCTGAGGGGGATAAACGCTTGGAACAAGCCTTCGCTGAGGCTAACAAAGCAAGACAAGAATGGCTGAACAATTTGTCGGCTTAAACCCGCCAAAAAAGAGAAATTTATAGTTAACCGTAAAATCTAGTATAATTCCCTTTCCCCCTGCGGGAGAGGGTTAGGGTGAGGGGGTTCTGAATGAAGGAAATCCGAGCGCGAATAGCTCTCGCTTGTAAGCTTCGTCAGAGTCATATGGATGCCGAGAAGGCTCTCTGGGCTAAATTGAGGAACAAGCAACTAGAGGGCGTGAAGTTCCGAAGGCAACAGCCTTTAGATGCGTATATCGTTGATTTTGTAAATAGGGAGAGGGATTTTATACAGGAATTATGGGGAAGACTATAATCAAAAGTTACAATAAGTTTTCGGCTAAAGCGGAAACGAGAATCATCAAACCTTGTCGCAAGTTGGAAGGGGAGATAGTTCTACCTGGTGATAAGTCTATTTCCCACCGGGCTGTCATCCTGAATAGCTTAGCCAAAGGTAAAGCCAAGATTGATAATTTCGCTCCGGGGGGAGATTGCCTGTCCACAGTTAAGTGCCTGAGAGCCCTGGGGGTGAAAATCGGCAGAAAAGGGTCGCGGGACTCACCTACTCTATTAGTCTCAGGACCCGGCGAAGATGGTCTTAAAGAAGCCAGCAATGTGCTTAATGTCGAAAATAGCGCCACTACAATGCGCCTCCTCGGCGGTCTTCTTGCCAGCCAGCCTTTCCTATCTGTTATTACCGGGGATGCCTCTCTTCGTAATCGCCCCATGGGCAGGTTGATTGAGCCATTGAGGTTAATGGGCGCTGAGATGTGGGGAAGGGGGCGAGATTCCTTTGCTCCTCTGGTCATCAAGGGGAAAAAGTTACGGGGTATAGATTTTACCTTGCCTGTTCCCAGTGCTCAAATTAAATCGGCCATTCTACTGGCCGGTCTTTTTGCCCGCGGCAATACCGTCTTGCGCCAGAAAATCCTTTCCCGTGACCACACGGAGAGAATGCTTAAACGGATGGGAGCCAGTTTGGAAAGCCAGGGAAATTCGATTTCTTTGCTGCCTTTGAGCAGCCCCTTAGTTCCCCTCAACCTTCGCGTCCCGGGTGACATCAGCTCAGCAGCCTACTTTTTGGTTGCCGGAGCTATTCACCCCAACGCCAGGATAGTGATAAGAGGTTGTGGAATCAACCCCACACGAACGGGGATCATCGATATTCTCCTGGCTATGGGAGCCAGGTTGAAAATAGATAACAAGCGTCTGGAGGCTGGTGAACCTTTAGCCGATATTGTGATAGAATCTAGCGAGTTAAAGGGTATAGAGGTCGGTGGCGATATTATCCCTCGCCTCATTGACGAGATTCCCGTGTTAGCCGTAGCTGGCTGTGTTGCTAAAGGGAAAACTGTGATCAGGGATGCTGGGGAGCTGAGGGTGAAGGAATCAGACAGGATTGCCACTGTGGTAGGTGAGCTTTCCCGCCTGGGTGCTAAAATTGAGCCTCTGCCGGATGGCATGGTCATCTATGGCGGTAGACCTTTGTCGGGCACAGAGGTTGACAGCCATTTTGACCACCGATTGGCGATGAGTCTAGCAATAGCCGGTTTGATAGCCAAAGGAGAAACGACCATCGAGCACGCCCAGGTGGCACAGGTATCATATCCTGCTTTCTGGCAGACTTTGCAACAAGCACTAAATACTGATAAATCCTGAGCAATGTTGAAGCACTATAGTTAGGAGGGCAGTATGTGTACAGAATTAATTCATATCGGTTTTGGTAGTGTCATAGCTGTAAATAGGGTGATTGCTTTCCTCTCCATAGACCAGCAACCAATCAAGCGTTTCCTTCGGGAAGTAAGAGACGAGGGACTTTTAATTGACGCCACTCATGGTAGGAAAGCCAAGACCGCTATTCTTTTTGACACTGGTCACATGATGTTGGCTGCCGTGACAGCGGAGACCATCGCTCATAGGTTAGCCACTGCATCCATGCCGTCTGAGGAAAAAGTTGAGCTGGGAAGTATCTGATCGAAGCCTTGAGTCGAGGCTTCGAACGAAGCGGAGAGACGCCAGAAGTTCTCAACCTCTCCTCGTCATCCTTTCCGGACCTTCGGGAGTAGGCAAGGATGCTGTGCTTGCCAGGATGAGAAAGTCAGGGCGCCCCCTTCATTATGTCATTACCGCTACCACACGTCCTAAGCGTGCCAGGGAGAAGAATGGAGTGAATTATCACTTCCTTTCCCGGAAAGAATTTCAACAAATGATAGATAAACGCCAGTTCCTGGAGTGGGCCAATGTCTATGGCAACTACTATGGTGTGCCCAAAGACGAAATAACTTCGGCTTTGTCCAAAGGGGTAGATACAATAGTCAAAGTAGATGTCCAGGGTGCCGCTACTATCAAGAAAATCCTGCCTCAAGCAGTATTTATTTTCCTCATGCCTCCTTCAATGGAAGAACTTAAAAAAAGGTTGAGAAGGCGACGCAGCGAGTCTTCAGAAGATTTGGCTCTAAGGTTGGAAAGGGCTAAAGGGGAAATAAAAAGCCTGCCGCTTTTCGATTATGTCATAACAAGCCACCCAAATAAGCTTGATGAAGTTGTATCCCAGATAGACGCCATTGTCGCCGCCGAAAAACGCCGTGTGAAGCCCCGTACTGTGAAATTTTAGTCTCCCGGTTTTCCGAGGAATTGCCTGCACTTTTGACAATATCCCCACTTCACTTCTACAATAAGCCTCGCTATGAGTTTAGCAGGGCAACTTTATAAGTTGCAGCAGCTTGACCTAGAGCTTCAAAAGAAGCAACAAGAGCTAAATGAGGTTGAAAATCAGCTAAGCGACAATAAGGCCTTGGTTGTCGCCGAATCCAAAGTTGCTTCACAGAAAGAACAACTAGAAGACGCTAAGAAAAAGCAAAAGAGTTCTGACTGGGAACTGGAAGACCTTCAAGAGAAAATCAGGCAGATTGATAGCAAACTCTATAGCGGCAAAACCAAGGATCCCAAGGAACTGGTTAATCTTGAGAAAGAAGTTAAAGGCCTGAAGAGCCAAATTAGGACGAAAGAAGATACCCTCTTAGGATTAATGAGCCAGGTAGAAGAGACAGAAGCCAAAGTAAAAACTACCGCCGAAGAGATTGAGCGATTGAAGCGAGAGTGGGAACAGAGACAAGAAACTTTTAGGCCAAGGAAAGGCGAAATTGAAACCGTGTTTGCTAAACTCAGCGGGGATCGTAATAGGCTAGCGCAACAAATTGACTCTGAAGCTTTCAACATTTATGAGCGCATCAGGCTAACCAGGGGACAAGCTGTAGTCAAAGTAGAGAGAGGAAGGTGCCTGGGATGTCACATCACCGTGCCTACAAGTCAATGGCAGAAAGCCAAAGCTGGTGATTTAATCCAATGCAATAACTGCAGCAGGATACTGTACTTGGAGTAGCCCATACAGAATCGTGTTCGCGTCAAAACACTTCCAGCCACTCCCACCAGCCGCTGGTCAAATCTACCGTAGATGAAGAGAGCCTTCACCATTGACAACTTCAGGACAAGGGGCATAATCTATATGCAGGCCGAGATATACCAAAAAGTGGCTGTTTAAAGTCGGAGCTGGGGATTTTAGCAGGAAGACGGGGCAGGGATTCGACGAATACAAATAAAAGGAGGAGTCAGTTCATGGCTGGCATTATTTCATACGGTGCCTATATACCATTATGGCGACTCTCTAGGGATATTATCGCCAAGGCTTGGGAAAGCGCCTCAACTGGGGGTGAAAGAAGTATCGCCAATAACGACGAAGACACTATCACCATGGCAAGTGAGGCTGCGATTGATTGTTTAGCTGGCTTGAAACGGGAGAAGGTAGATGGCTTATATTTTGCCTCCACCACCTCACCCTATAAAGAGAAGGAATGCTCTACCTTGGTGGCCATGGCTGCCGACTTACGACCGGAAATTATCACTGCTGACTTTGGCAACAGCTTGAGGGCAGCGACGGAGGCATTCAGAGCAGCGTTGGATGCCGTGGTCAGCGGCTCTGCCAGCCAAGTTTTAGTGACCACCTCTGATTGCCGCATAGGTTATCCCCGGTCAAACTATGAACAGACTTTTGGTGATGCTGCAGCAGCCTTGCTGATTGGCAACACTGCCAAACCCGCCATCATAGTGGAAGGCAGTAATACCCTATCCAACGAATTATACGATGTGTGGAGACTAGACAAAGATATCTATGTCCAATCTTGGGAAGACCGCTTCATCATCGAGCACGGTTATATGGAGAATATGGAGAGGGCAATTTCAGGCTTACTGCGAAAGAAGGCTCTCTCCGTCCAGGATATCACCAAAGCTGTGCTTTATGCTCCCAATTCAAGGGCACTGCAAGGGCTAGCGCGCCGCTTGGGGTTTGACGTTAAGACGCAGCTTCAAGACCTGCTTATCAGCAATGTAGGCATTACTGGTTGTGCGCACGCTTTGCTTATGCTTGTGGCTGCTCTGGAGGAAGCCAAGGCTGGTGACAAGATCCTGGTGGCTAGCTATGGTAGTGGTTGCGACGCCTTCCTGCTCAGCGTGACGGAAGAAATTGAAAGGGTCAAGGGTAACAGAAGAGGTGTGAAGGGATACTTGGATTCCAAGAGACCTCTTCCTAGCTATGCAAAATATCTTAGCTATAGAGGACTGTTAGAGCCTCAACCTGGTGAACCGTTCAGGCTCTTTCCGGCAGCGACCACTAGCTGGAGGGAGCGCAACTGGGCCATTCGCATGCACGGTAGCAAGTGCAAGAATTGCGGTACCGTCACTTTCCCCATAGAAAGGGTTTGCTATAACTGCCGAAGCAAGGATAATTTTGAGGAAGTCAGGCTCTCGGATAGAAAAGCTAGGGTGTTTACTTTCACCCTGGATAACCTGGCTGGCAGAAGTGATGACCCCACAATACCACAGGTAGGGGTAGAGTTTGACTACCAAAATACCAGAACTTATCTTCCCATGACGGATTGTGACCCCGGCGAGGTGAAGGTGGATATGCCAGTAGAGATGACTTTTAGGAAGCTCTATGAAGGTGCGGGCATGTACAACTATTTTTGGAAATGCCGACCTATAAGGTGAAATATCAAGATGAAAGGATGAGCAATGGCAGAGCGAAAATGGAAAAAGGTACCAGGGTTTGATTTCAAAGATATCATCTATGAAAAGAGGCCCGGAGTAGCCAGGGTAACCATAAATAGACCCGAGGCATATAACGCCTTTACTACCTACACCCAGGATGAATTGATAAAAGCTTTTGAGGATGCGGCAAGCGATGCCACTGTAGGCGTGGTGGTGTTTACTGGCGCTGGCGATAAGGCATTTTGTACCGGCGGTGATGCCAAGGAGGCAAAAGCCGGCTATCGGAAGGGAATGTTGGAAAAGGATTTAATGGTCAAAACCCTGATACGGGAGATGCCCAAGCCGATTATCGCGGCAGTGAACGGTTATGCCATGGGAGGGGGGCAAGTCTATCAGCAGATTTGTGACCTCTCCATAGCTTCAGAAAATGCCGTCTTTGGCCAGGTTGGCCCCTTGGTGGGAAGTTTCGACCCGGGTTTAGGTGTTATTGATTTGACGATGGTAGTGGGAGAAAAGAAAGCCAGGGAAATCTGGTATCTTTGCCGCCGGTATACTGCCCAAGAAGCCCTGGAGATGGGACTGGTGAACAAGGTAGTGCCAGCAGATAAGCTAGAAGAGGAGGTGGACAAATGGTGCGACGAAATATTAGAGAAAAGTCCTGGAGCTATATCGGGCATCAAAGCATGCTTCAACGCTGCCACTACCTATATGCGGGGCATAGAGGCAGTTTCGGCTCAGTATCTCTGGAAATATTACGCTTCGGAGGAAGCTGAACACTGGAAGAACGCATTCTGGCAGAAAAAGAAGCCGGACTGGCAAAGATTTAGGAGGAAGGAAATATTTCCCGAAGTTTATGAAGGTGAGGAAAAAGGAGAGTCGTGAGCTAATAAACAAGGGAGGATAGCTAAATGGAGAGTATAAAGGATAAAGTTGCCATTATTGGTATGGGCTGCACTAAGTTTGGCGAAAGATGGGACGCTGGACTGGATGACCTGGCCATAGAGGCTGCCTATGAGGCTTACGAAGATGCCGGGATCGATCCCAAGGATATTCAGGCTTGTTGGTATGGGAGTGTCACCCAACCGGTGGTCGGCATTGGCTGTACTCATCTGGCGGGACCATTGAAGCTACACGGCATACCCATGAGTCGAGTGGAGAATTGGTGCACCACTGGGCATGAGGCTCTGAGGAATGCGTGCTTTGGTGTCGCTTGTGGTATGTATGATTTAGTTTTGGTACTGGGTGTGGAGAAGCTCAAAGATACTGGCTTCCCTGGCCTGGGAACCGGACGGGGCATGAGCACAGTACTGGAGGCACGCCGTACTGCACCGGGCTCGTTTGGTATGATCGCCACTCGATATTTCTACAATTACGGACTGAGCCCTGAAGAAGGTAAACGCATCATTGGCAAGATTGCGGTTAAGAACCATTACAACGGCAGCCTTTGCCCCAAGGCTCATTTCCACAACCAAGTAACCTTGGAACAGGTGATGAATGCTCCTATTATCGCCTGGCCATTGGGTCTTTTTGATTGCTGTGGCAACAGTGACGGCGGTGCTGCAGCCCTTCTGGTTCCCGCCAGCCAGGCTAGAAAATACAGAGATGACCCCATTTATATAAAGGGCCTAGGTGCGGCTCATTCCGCTCTGCTTCCCCAGAACCGCCCGGCTTTCGATTGGCTCCATTTTGAGGAGGTCATAAATTCGTCCCGCCAAGCTTACGAGCAAGCTGGGGTAAAGAATCCCCGAGAGCAAATCGACATTGCTGAAGTTCACGATTGCTTTACAAGCACAGAGTTGCTTCTTTACGAACTCCTTGGCTTTAGCCCGGAAGGCAAAGCCAAGGAGGATATCGATTCTGGCTTCTTTGAGCTTGCCGGCGGCTTGCCTGTAAATAGCGATGGTGGATTGAAATGCTTTGGGCACCCGGTAGGTGCTAGCGGCCTCAGGATGACTTATGAAGTTTACAAACAACTCCAGGGCAAGGCTCAATCGCCTGAGCGTCAACTAAAGGATGCCCAGCTTGGCATATCACAGACATTCGGTGGCCCCCCTCAGGTAGCCGCAATGGCAGTTCTGGGCAAAGAGCCAGGCTATCCTTAACCAAATTTAGCTGCCGCATAACTTTTTCATAAGAAAAAAGCGAGGGTGTACGAGTCCCTTCACTATTGTCATTTCGAGCACCTGAAAGGTGCGTGGCAAGCTCAAATAATTCCTTTGAGATTGCTTCGTCGCTACACTTCTCGCAAAGATGAAGGAAAGGGAAGAGGAGTTATATTTTTCCAGCACAGTTTGGTCGGAGGAAGGAGTTGTGCTAAAATTTCTTTGCCAGGGGAAAATGCCTATTTATGAGTATTGGTGCAATTCCTGTCGCCGAGTTGTCAGCTCGTATCGGCAGAGCTTCTCTGTGCCCCCGCCACCTTGCCCCCGTTGTGGCAGCAGGGAGCTAAAGCGGATATTCTCCACTTTTTCCGTACAGAAAACATACAGGGATATTTATGAAGACATACTTTCCGACCGTGAGCTGACCCAGGGCATGATGCGCGACGACCCCAGAGCAATAGCCGAATGGAATAAGAGAATGAGTAGTGGTGAGAAATCTCCTCCGGAATATGAGGAAATAACTGAGAGAATGGAGAGAGGCGAATGGCCCGCTACCCAGATAGAAGAAAAAAGGAAAGAGTTTTCTGGCCAAGGGGAAGACAAGTCTGAGAGTGGTTGAACGAGAAGGTGTTCCATGCCCATTTATGAATTCATTTGTCAGAACTGCCACAAAAGACTGTCTTTTTTGGTAAGGGATATTTCTGCTCCTTTTACTCCAAAATGTTCATCCTGTGGCAATACCAACTTATATCGTGCCATTTCTGGCTTTGCCTACCATAAGCCGTTGAAGACGGTATGGGAAGAGAGCGGCGAGCCTACAATGCACCCCGGTGAGGATTATTACAAAGACCCCCGGAATATCGGTCGCTGGGTGGAAAAGAAATTCCAGGACATGGGACAGGAGCTACCGTCCCAGATTCAGGAAAAGATACAAGCAGCCAGGGAAGGCGTGTTGCCTGAGCCGCTGAAGGACCTAAAAAGTGCCTCACCAACCGCTGCGTATGATTGATGCCAATCTAAACCGCTCCAGTGAAGGCTTGCGGGTTCTGGAAGATGTCGCGCGCTTTCTTCTCAACGATGCTGAGCTGAGCCAGCGGTTAAGAACTCTACGTCATGATTTAGCCCGGGAAACTAAATCACTGAGTGTAGGGCTCTTGTCTCACAGAGATTCCGAGCACGATGTCGGTCACCCTTACCTTATCCCTCCAGGGGAGAAGAAACTCAATATAAAAACGACCTCGCTGCAGGGCTTGCTGGATCTAGTTACCGCCAACGCTAAAAGGGTAGAAGAGTCTCTTCGCGTGGTAGAGGAGCTAGCTAAATTGCCAGAGCTAAGTTCAATGCTGAATTCAGCCAGCTTTGAGCAGACGAGGTTTGCCCTTTATACCTTAGAGCGAGATTTAATTTCCCGAATATCACGCAGGGACAAAATAGAAGGGATGCACGGGCTTTACGTTATTCTGGACCGGCAATTTCTGGCTGGCAGGGATGAGCTGGACATTGCTGGCCAAATCATTGAGGGAGGTGCCAGAGTAATCCAGCTTCGCGACAAGCAAAGCAAAAAGGGGGAACTGCTACTTGTAGCGCAAAAGCTCAGGGAGCTCTGTAGTCAAGCGGGTGTTCTATTTATAATAAATGATTATCTCGACTTAGCTATGGCTGTTGATGCCGATGGACTTCACATTGGGCAGGAGGATTTACCCCTGCCTGTAGTTCGCAGGCAATTGCCCATAGACAAGATAGTTGGCTGTTCCGTCACCACGCCGTCTCAGGCCACAAAAGCTCAAAATGAAGGAGCGGATTATATTGCCGTGGGCTCTATATTCCCCACGACAACGAAAAAAGAAGCCATTGTGGTGGGAGTAGATATGCTCAAAAAAGTCAAGCGAATAGTGTCTATCCCTCTAGTAGCCATTGGCGGCATAAACCAGAATAACATCGGTGAAGTAGTGGCTGCTGGCACTGATGCCGTAGCCGTGATTAGTGCTGTCTTAGGCGAAAAGGATGTTAGGGGAGCTGTGCAGAAATTGGTCGCAAAAATGGACTTGGCAAAAGAGAAATGTCAAAACCAGTAGAAGATTTGGAGATTATCGCTACGAAGCTTCGCCCCTACTTTGCAGCTGAGGATGAGGCGCGAGAGAAAGCCTTGCGCAGTTGCCGTCAGGTCATCCGCCACAGCGCTGATGCCATACGTGCCGTGCATCGTCAAGAGCACGATAAGGCAAAACAACTCCTTGATTCAGCTCACGAATTAGTTCTAGAGCTAAACCACGACCTGGCCAGATATGGAAAGCTACTGCATTCAGGTTTCATTCACGACGCTCAAAAAGAGTTCGCTGAAGGATGTATAACCTTAACTTTGATTACCGGGGAAGACTTGCCGAAGCCGAGAGCACTGGGCGTAAGCAATGCTGCCTACCTTGATGGCTTGGGCGAAGCCGTGGGGGAGTTGCGGAGATATATATTAGATAGTCTAAGGCGAGATGACTTCTCACGTTGCGAGGAATTACTGACCATAATGGATGAAATCTACGGAATATTAATAACCATGGACTTCCCTGAATTGCTCGCTCATGGCTTGAGGCGAACTACCGACACTATACGAGCTATTATAGAAAGAACTCGAGGCGATTTAACAGTATCCTTAAGGCAAAAAAATTTGGAAACGAAACTCGATGACCTTGGCTAATCTTCTTTAGTGCACTACTTTTCTTTTTTATACTTGTAGAACCCTTCACCCGTCTTACGTCCCAAACGACCGGAATCGACCAGCTCTTTCAGGATAGCAGAGGGGGCCAGGCAGGGGTCCTTGCTCCTCTCATACATCGCACAGCTTACCATATAGCCAACATCCAAACCGTTAAAGTCGGCTAGGGCCAGTGGACCTATAGGATGACTCAGCCCAAGGGTCATGCTTTTGTCAATATCCTCTGCGCTGGCTACTCCACCCTCCAGCAAGCGCTCAGCGGCTCTCGTCAACGCTATCAGCAGGTAGTTGAAAATGAACCCAGGAGTATCTTTTGCGACAAGGATTTCCTTTCCAAGTGAGCGGCCAAACTCCTTTACTGTCGCGAGGGTCTCTTCACTGGTCGTGTCCGCCCTGACAATCTCGAGTAGCTTGCTTGGCGGCACCGGGGAGAGAAAGTGTGTCCCCATTACCCTGTCCGGGCGGCTGGTTGCTCGAGCAAGCTCTGTAACGGATAGACAGGATGTGTTGGAGCAAAGGATGGTATGTCCAGGACAGATCCTGTCCATCTCGACAAAAACCTTTCTCTTGCGTTCCATATCCTCCGGGATAGCTTCTATGACCAAGTCGCGGTCATTCAGATCCTCCTGAGTGAGGCTCCCCTTGATGCGAGCCCGAGTCAAGTCTTTATCCTGTTGAGAGATTTTGCCCTTCTCAACATCCCGACTCAGGTAATATTCTATTGTTGCTATGCCCTTGTTGAGACTCTGTTCTCTCCTTGCTACAAGCACCACCTCATAGCCAGACTGAGCACAGATCTGGACAATGCCGGAGCCCATAAATCCACCGCCAACTACACCTACCTTCTTAATTCCCATAGTAGTTACCCCTTTCGTGCTGCATTGTTCAACTTCTCAAGATTGCCCCCCATGCCACCAGACTGGCAGAAGTATACTCAACCTTGACAACCACGTCAATCGTTCAGGCCCTGTGCCAATTTAGTGTTGACTTAACAGTCACAATCCCATCTCTTTGGCTACTATTTCTCGATAGAAATCGGCATCGCCAAAGGCAAGCTCTGCAGCCTTGGCACGCCTGGTGTAAAAATGCAGGTCATGTTCTATGGTAGCGCCAATAGCCCCGTGAATTTGGTGCGCCAGAGCAAAGACGCGCTGGGAGGCCTCGCCTATCCAGGCCTTGGCTATGGCCACTTCTTTGGTGCAGGGAAGCCCCTCACTTAACATCCAGGCTGCTTGGTAGGTGCTAAACCTGGCGCTATCAACATCGGTTGCCATATCGGCGCAATAGTGCTGTATGGCTTGAAAGCTGCCAATGGGACGGTCAAATTGTTTCCTTTCCTTAGCGTAGTCTACGGTCATCTCCAATACTCGCTGAATGTTGCCGACCATTTCACAACATTTTCCCACCGCTGCCCGCTGAATTATCTTTTGCACTGCGCTCCATCCCTGGTTCAGCCGTCCCAAAATGTTAGCTTCAGGTATTGGCATTTGGTCAAAAACCACCTCACATAGCTTATCACCAGCGATGGTCTTTAAGACGGTGTAATTTATTTTGGGATTCTTGGCGTCGACCAAGAATATAGTGATTCCGTCTTTGGGTTTGGTTCTGGCGACGCATAGCAAGTAATCAGCAATATGAGCATCAGGGACAAACAGTTTTGTGCCGTTGATGGTATAGTTGCCATCATCAGGAGCAGCCTCGACTGTGACTGAAGAGGTATCGTAATTGTGATAGCCGGGTTCGGTGAGGGCTAAGGTAAAGATTTTCTCCCCACGGATTAGCTTGGGCAGGTATTCTTGTTTTTGCTTCTCGCTGCCAATATCCAATATGGACAAGCCTCCGAGAACCACTGTGGAGAAAAAAGGGCCTGGTAAACAAGCCCGTCCCATCTCCTCTAATAGCACTGCCAGGTCGAGGAAACTCATATCACCGCCGCCATGTTTCTCGGGCAAGGCCAAGCCCATCCAGCCCAGCTCAGCCATCTCCTGCCAGAGTTCTCTGGAATAACCTGTCTCGCTTTCTTCTATCTGTTTAACGAATGTTTTCGAGCACTTATCAGCCAGGAAGTCGCGGGCTGTCTTTTTTAGCATTTCCTGTTCTTCAGTAAGAGTTAACTTCATAGCTATCCTCCTGTATAAAACTTTCTAAGCGCCATTCTCAGCTGCCGGCGAAGAATCTTTGAGTCCTGAGACCCTTCGCTCAGAGTCATGGCTTATGAGCTTGGTAGTCTCAGTCCCCGTACAGCCAGGATATTTTTTAAGATTTCCGTTGTGCCTGCTTGAAGACTGTAACCTTTAGAGCCTAAGTATGAGTGTGAGGCCATGCCCCGCAGAGGGACTAACTTGGAACCTGACATCAACTGTCCATAGGGACCCAAGACCTCCATAGCTACGCCAGCCAGGTGTTTCTCAAATTCCGTGGAATAGGCCTTGGACATAGCAGATTCCCAATTAGGGGCCCGTCCTTCTTCCATGACCAAAGCCACTCTATAAATAAGCAAGCGTCCCACCTCGAATTCAATTTGGAGTTGCGCCAGCTTATTGCGAATTACAGGCTCCTGAGACAATTTATTTTCTTTGGCAAACTGTATGATGGCCTCAAAGAGGGGATAATTGCCCATGAGGCGTTCCATGCCACTCCTCTCGTAATCAAGCTGGTGGAGGACTTGATAAAAGCCACGGTTTTTCTCCCCTATTAAATACCTCTTGTGTACACGGACATTATCAAAGAAGATATCGTTCCAGGCCTCTGTGCCGGTAATATCAGTCATGGGAATGCGACTGAGGCCCGGCGACTGTGCATCCACGATAAACTCACTAATGCCCCTATGCCGTGGTGCCTCTGGATCTGTTCGGGCATACACATCAAAGTAGTGAGCGAAGAAAGCACAGCTAGCCCAGGTTTTTTGACCGTTAATTACATAATAATCACCATCTTCTACCGCCTTGGTTTGTAGCGAGGCCAAGTCGGAACCAGCTCCCGGTTCGCTCATTCCTAGACCAAAATAAGCCTCTCCCTTGACAATCCTGGGCAGAAATTCCTTCTTTAACTCATCTGAGCCGAAGGAGAGGATAGCACCTCCTACCTGGCGATCACCAAACCAATGACAAGCTGCCGGCGCACCATAGCGGAGCATTTCTTCGGTAAGGATAAGTCTATCTACATGGCTACGCCCCTGTCCCCCATACTCTTTGGGCCAGGTCAGGCCTATCCAGCCCCTCTGTGCCACCCGTTTGGTAAATCCAGTGTCAAAGCCTTGTACCCAGGCATCACAGGCAGGTTCCCAATACCCCTTCTTTATCTCCTCCTCTAAAAAGTTCCGCACCTCTTGTCTAAATTTATTTTGTTCCTCTGTGAAGCTGAAATCCACCTTCCTACTCCTTTCTTAAAGATTGATGTTGGAATACTTTCTCCATGGCCTAGCCACACATTTACCTTCCAGAACATCCAGTGCACTGTTTATGACTTTTCTGGTATCTGAAGGGTCTATTACATTATCGACATAGCCTCTCTCTGCAGCACGATAAGGGTTTTCGTACATTTCTGAGAATTCCTTTATCCTTTGTGCTCGCACTTCATCAGGATTATCTGCCCCTTTATTTCTCTGGCAAAGATAACGCTGGCAGCATTTTCGGCGCCGATAATGGTAACCTGGGCCGTAGGCCAGGTAAAAGCAAAATCAACCCCGATAGCTTTGTCCAGCATGCCGTAGTGGGCGCCGGCATAAGACTTTCTAATTATAATTGCACTCAGGGGCACGGTGGCGATTGTCACCCGTCTCTCCTGAGCCCCAAATATAAAGCTTCCTTTAATTTATATGCCCGTCAAGACATTCATGTCATTTAGACATGCCCAAGCTCCCGCTTCCTCATCATAAAAGTCCCTTCAGCCTCTAACACCGACTTTCCGTCTTGATTTTCACCGACCCATCTAAACACGATAATCCCCCTCTCCTGCCTCTCTGTCTCTCGCTTCTCAATCACCTCCACGTTGTATTTGATCGTGTCTCCTGGATATACGGGACTCAAAAATCTAAGCTTATCGATGTCCAAAAAGGCTATGATGTGGTCAAACAGCCCCATCGAGTACTGTGCCCCCACGGCTAGTGCCAGGATTAATATACCAGGCGCGATTCGCCCCTTGAAGCCCTGCTTTTTGCCAAACTCCTCATTCAAGAACAGAGGATTTGTAGCCCCAGTGAGAGCCGCAAAGATATCCATATCTGTCCCAGTGACGACTCTGGAACGGGTGGTGAATTTGTCTCCCTGGCTAAACTCTTCAAAATACATTGTTAGTGAATACCTAGCCTCTCAGATCTCTTCATCTCTACTTTCGCTTCATGACTTTTACAGTTAGGGTACCATATTAACTCATATCAAATTTAACCGAGTTCCAAGAAAATCGCAAGGCCTTTTTCGCAGTGGTTCATATGACATCTCACGAAGCTATCCGAGATCTTCTGTAAGGAAACCGTTTGTGGCTCACATACATTGGGAGGAGACTCCCAAACAACGCCCATGTTTTACCCCAGAAATCTAAAATTTCTCAGCGCCTCTTATTTTGTTGCTATAACCACTTCTGGTGCCAATTGCAAAGCTTGAATCAGAGCCTTGGCTTTGTCCAAGGTTTCCATATATTCAGCTTCCGAATCAGAATCATAAATAATGCCACCCCCTACTTGAAAATAAGCTCTGCCTTTTTTGATTAAAAAAGTGCGGATAACGATGTTGATATCCAGGTCCCCGTTGAAACTCAGATAACCTATGGAGCCTGTATAGACGCTCCTCTTAGTTGTCTCCAGTTCATCGATAATTTCCATAGCTCGCACCTTAGGAGCGCCAGTAATAGAGCCACCGGGGAAAGTAGCCTTAAGCAGGTCAATATCGCTCTTGCCTCGATGTAACCTGCCCACAATGGTGGAGGTGAGATGAAATACGGTGGGGAAAGTCTCCAGGATAGCTAACTCGGTGACTTTTATCGTGCCATAGCGACAAACTCGCCCTAAATCATTCCTTTCCAAATCAACAATCATCACGTTTTCTGCTCGGTCTTTGATGCTGTGGGTCAACTCTTGAGCCAGTCTCTGGTCTTCAACAGGGTCTCTGCCTCGTGGCCTCGTGCCCTTTACCGGTCGCGTCTCTACCAGGTCACCTTGGACTTTAAGGAACCTTTCCGGAGAGGCACTGACGATGGCTACTCCGGGAAAATTGATATAGCTGGCAAAAGGGGCAGGATTAACCTTCCTCAGTCGCTTATAAAGCTCATAGGGCGGAATTTTTAAATCCGCCTCAAACCTTTGAGAAAGATTAACTTGAAAGACATCGCCAGCGGCGATATATTCCCGCACCCTGTTTACAGCCTTGATGTATTCCTCAGGAGTAAAATTTGACTTAAGCGTGATTTCTTCGTTTTTCGTAGGGCTTCGACTCACCGTAATAACTGAATAGCCAGGATAAAGCCAGTTCTTGATCTCTTCAAGTCTCATCCTGGCACGCTTTAACCTTTGCCCTTCCTCCATCTCAGGAAAACCTGTGGCAACAAGGTAAGCCTTCCCCTCCAGGTGGTCAAATGCGAAGATAGCATCATAGAAGGCAAAATAACACTCAGGGAGCTTAAGGTCATCTATAGCTGTGGATGGCAGGTGTTCGACGAAGTGGCACAGGTCATAGCTAAAATAGCCAACCGCTCCGCCAACGAAAGGCACAGGTGCCGGGCAATAGTCTAATTTATATAACTCCAGCAGCTTGCCTATAGTATCAAAAGGGTTACCATGCTGCACTTCGTGCTCCTGTCCACGAACAAGGGTGATTTCAGAGCCTCGACTGTTCATCACCAGAAAAGGCTCGCTGCCCAAAAAGGAATATCGCCCCAGCCTTTGAGTGTCCATGCCGCTGTCTAAAAAAAAGCTATAAGGTCTGTCCTTGATTAGCTCAAAAAGCTCAGGGGCAGTCAAAGGGGTAAAGACCTCTTCGATTAATGGATAGCGATTCTTAATCACCCTATGATCAATACCTACAAAGTTTCTAACACTTTCTTGGTGGTGAGGCCAACTTCAGCCGGGTTGGGGGCTATAGTGGCCCCAGCCTGTGACAGCGCCTTTATCTTCTCTGAAGCCTTGCCAGCACTGCCGGTAATGATAGCTCCAGCATGTCCCATTCTCTTCCCCGGCGGAGCAGTACTACCAGCGATAAAAACGACCACAGGTTTAGTCATCTTGTGACTGATAAATTCAGCAGCTTCTTGCTCCATAGTGCCACCAATTTCACCAATAAGAACCACAGCCTTGGTATCCTGGTCCTCTTCAAATAATTCTAAGATATTCACAAAGGTGCTGCCGGGCAGGGCATCACCGCCGATGCCAACACAGGTGGATTGCCCGATTCCCAGGCTGGTGAGCTGAGACACGACGTCATAAGTCAGGGTGCCGCTGCGAGAGATTACCCCCACATTGCCGGGAAGATGAATTTCCCCCACCATAATCCCAGCCTTACATTTACCCGGGGACATGACTCCCGGGCAATTAGGACCGATGAGCCGAGTTGATTTACCTTTGAGATAGCGGTGCACTTTCACCGTGTCTAATACCGGTATGCCCTCGGTTATGCACACAACCAAGGGCATGCCAGCGCCAATCGCCTCCAGGATGCCATCTGCGGCAAAGGCAGGAGGCACAAACATGAGACTGGCATTAGCTCCAGTTTCAGCCATGGCTTTCTCTACAATATTGAAAACGGGTACACCCAAATGTTTACTGCCACCTTTGCCAGGGGTAACTCCGGCCACTACCCTGGTGCCATATTCTATACAGCGCTGGGCATGAAAGCTACCTTCGCTGCCAGTAATACCCTGAACTAAAAGCTTGGTATTTTCATCAACGAGGATGCTCATTTCGTTACTCCTTTTGCTGCCTTGACTACCTTATTAGCGACATCATAGAAATCTTTAGCCTGGATGAAACTTATCCCTGACTCAGCCAGGATACGTTGACCTTCTTCCAAGTTTGTTCCTGCCAGTCTAATGACTACGGGGAAGGGAATATTCATTTGCTGATAAGCTTCAACTATCCCTTTGGCGATGACATCTACCCTGGCCATACCTCCAAATATATTCACCAGGACGGCCTTAATTCTGGGGTCAGCAATAAACATCTTGAACGAGTTTACCACCCTACCAGTGTTATTAAGTGTGCCGATGTCCAGGAAATTTGCTGCTCTACCGCCACAATATTGAATAAGGTCGTTGACTGCCATGGCTAACCCGGCGCCATTGACCATGCAGCCGATATCGCCATCCATTTTGACATAATTGTTAATTCCCCAGTCACGAGCCTGGATTTCCAGAGGCTCCTCCTGCTCCTTATCTTGAAGTTCCTGGATATCTTTGTGTCGGTACAGGGCATTGTCGTCAAAATTAAGTTTAGCGTCTAGAGCCAGCAGTTTTTCGTCAGCGGTAACCACCAAAGGATTTATCTCGGCCAAGGAGCAATCCTTGTCTATAAAGAGCTGATGAAGGTTTGTCATCAACCGTGTGGCTTCGCCTATCTGGCCTCCATCCAAATTCATCCCATAAGCCAGCTTGCGACCCTGGAACGGTTGAAAACCAATGGCAGGATCAATATAGCTCCTGAATATTTTCTCAGGAGCTGACTGGGCCACTTCTTCGATTTCCATGCCTCCGGCTTCACTGGCCATCATCACCGGCAAGCGGCCAGTCCCATCAACGAGGATGCTGAGGTAGAGCTCCCGTGCCACATCGCTAGCTTCTTCCACCAGAACCTTACTCACCGGCACTCCTTCCGGTCCGGTTTGATGAGTCACCAGTCTGGTCCCAATCAATTGACTGGCTGCCTTCTCTGCTTCTTCTGGGCTATTAACCTTCTTTATGCCACCGGCCTTGCCCCTCCCCCCGGCATAGACCTGGACTTTGATTACCACCTTGCCGCCAATCTCAGCAGCTATCTCTCGGGCTTCGGCCGGGGTGGAAGCTACCTTGCCTCTGGGCACAGGAATACCATATTGAGCCAGAAGTGCCTTGGCCTGATACTCATGAACCTTCAATTTACCTCCTTGCTTCTCTGAAGCTGTTTAATTTTGATTTCCCGTTCAACTTGGGTCATTTTGAAAGCCTTTCACCTCCAGATTTTTGTAGCTGCTTGATTCATCAAGCATGAACAACCTCTCGCATCATAGGCAAGCTATCTCTCAAATGGCGGAGGGGGTGGGATTCGAACCCACGTTCGCCAAAAAAGGCGAAAGCGGTTTTCAAGACCGCCACCATAAGCCACTCGGTCACCCCTCCTGGCTCCAAATTCTACTTCAAAGCAACCCCTCCAGGCAATCTCGCTGACCCTGTGCCGACATCTATCTACCGGTTTTGACCCACGGGGGCGGGATATAATAGTGCTACTGGAACAGTGGAAGGTTGTATGGTAAACTCCATCAAAGAGAAGGCGAAAATGATAAAGGTTATCGAAGGTTATGAGCTGAAGAAGGGTGCAGATATACAACCTCTATTTCTAAAGCTCCGCTCATATGCTATGACATTTCCAGGTTTCATTAGTGCTGAGCATATCAGAAGCGTGAAAGGCACTCCTATTGCTGCTCTGTTATACAATTGGAAGAGACGTGAGGATTGGGAGGCATGGGAGAGTTCAAAGCTTAGACAACAGATACTACAAGAGGCAGAGGCACTCTTGGTATCAGAGTCGAGGATAACAATATATGAAGTAGTACCCACATCAGCATGGACATATACTGGATACTAGACTCAAATCATAGTTTAGGCAACTGGAAATCTATGATAGCCAGGATTCTATCCTTCGCAGTGGTGGGTGCCAATCTTGAGTAGATACAAAGCCTGACTGGACTTTTTAGGTCTGTGCCCTTTTAGAGGCTAGGTTGGCACGAGGGCGTTAGCAGGCGCGGGTCAGGGCAAGGTTAAGGAGTGTCAGGCGTCCTCTACTTTAACACTTGGGAAAGCAACTACGAAGGGAACTTCCTTTTTGTATAGTGAGTGGTAGAGAGATACGGCTTCGTCTATCTCTAAGGCGACGATTTTCCCTGTTTCAACCGGCAACAGCGTTTGATATTGGGCGAAGAAATTACCATTTAGAGTTCTGAATAAGAATGTATTACGGCCACCTTGCTCACAGTTATAACCGTTCCAGTATTCGTCATGAGCTATTAGCGTGGCTGTGTCTGTGCGGTATCGCTTGCCCGCGACAACCCAGATCATGTTTTGTGGTTGCATCAGTTCACCTCCAGTTATACTTTTGGCCCAGCCTATGCCGGTACTGCTGAAGCCTTGTCATCATCCTCTTATATTATACATCAAGGATGCGTTTTGTTGTTGTGCCACAACTCACCTTTGCGCGTTAGCTTCAAATCAAAGCCTCCAAATTGGCCTTATTTTGGCGTTAAAATGTTTGGGACTGGTTGTTACCAGCAGGCAATCTTGCCATGGACAATTCGAGAATTTGACCTTTATTCTAGTTGACTATAAAATAGACTCGGGTGAGTAAACCGGGTGACCGCCCTGGATTTAATCTGCCAGGGAGGAAAGTCCGAGCTCCACCGGGCAGGGTGCTGGGTAACACCCAGGAGGGGTGACCCTACGGAAAGTGCCACAGAAACACACCGCCAGCGGCCCCGATAGCATCGGGGTGCGGGTAAGGGTGAAATGGTGAGGTAAGAGCTCACCAGCAACTAGGAGACTGGTTGGCTGGGCAAACCCCACCTGGAGCAAGACCGAATAAGAGGGCT
>CAZZAC010000007.1:0-40409 GCA_964652095.1 uncultured Dehalococcoidales bacterium
TTTTGAAGATGACAAGGTCCCCCATCCTGAAGGAAGCATAGAGCCGAAACGAGACATAGCTTCCTTGGATTTAGAACTCGCTATTTCCGATTTAGCTATTATGGAGAGAAGGCTTGACAAACTGGAGACAAGTTTAAAAGGAGCTAAAGCAGCAGAGCGGGAGTCCTATTTAAAGGAGCAACTTTTGCTTCAAAAGGTTAAGGCGGAGCTAGAGAAGGATATACCGATAAGAATACAAGGCCTGGCTAAAGAAGAACTCAAAATGTTAGCCAACTATCAATTTCTTACCGCCAAACCCATGCTGGTAGTCCTTAATATAGGAGAGGAGAAAATATCACAGGCCTCACAACTGGAAGGTGAAATCAGTTCCCTTTACCCCCAGTTTGCCGTGGTCGCTCTTTGCGGCAAGCTGGAGGCAGAGTTAGCTCAGCTCAGCGACGACGAAGCCAAGGAATTCCGTGGAGCTATGGGGCTGAGCAAACCGGCGCTTGACAGGGTTATCGACCTTTCCTATAGTCTTCTGGGGCTGGTTTCTTTCTTTACCACAGTTTCCGCTGAGCTAAAGGCCTGGACTATCCCCGGCGGAACTCCGGCACCAAAAGCGGCAGGAAAGATTCACTCCGACATGGAAAGGGGATTTATCCGAGCCGAGGTTATCAGCTATGGTGATTTGGAAAGCTGCGGCAACCTAGCTGAGGCGCGAAAAAGAGGTCTGCTAAGGACAGAAGGCAAAAACTACATCGTCCAGGATGGAGATGTAGTTACCTTCCTATTTAATGTCTAGACACTTTTCATCCTTTTCAAACTGCGAAATTTGACCTTCATCAATGAAAAGGAGAAGGAACCGGACATAATGAAACAAATAATATTTACTGATTTAGATGGCACTCTGCTTGACTCCGAAACCTACTCTTACGAAGAATCGCTTGCTGCGATAAACCGACTTAAGGAAAATGACATATCTGTCATATTCTGCTCAGCCAAGACCAGGGTAGAGCAGGAGATATATCGGCGTGAATTGGGACTGTTTGACCCTTTTATAGTGGAAAACGGAGGCGCCATTTTCATTCCCCGAGCTTATTTCCCCTTTCCAATTGATTGTCACAAAGCTGTGGACGACCTTCTGGCTATCGAGTTGGCAATCCCCTATAGTAGGGTGAGGAAATTGCTGGCTAAAGTTAGGAAGGAGCATGACTTTCGCTTCAAAGGCTTTGGGGATATGAGTGCTGCCGAAGTAGCCGAAATAACAGGCTTAAATATAGAATTTGCTAAATTAGCCAAGCAAAGAGAATATGGTGAACCAGTACAGTTTGCCCCCTCAGGAGAGAGAGATTTGAGTAAGTTCCTGGCAAAGCTCGGCGAAGCTGGTCTTAATTGGTCTTATGGAGGACAACTTTATCACGTTATGGGAGGTGGTGATAAAGGAAAAGCAGTGGAAATTTTAAGTGGCTTATACCGCAAAATGTGGAGCGAGATAAGAACCGTTGGGCTAGGTAATAGTCTGAATGACTTCCCTATGCTTTCGCAAGTGGATATACCTATCCTGGTACAGAAAAAAGATTATAGTTGGGAAGATATAAATTTGCCTCGCTTGCGCAAAGCCCAAGGGGTTGGCCCTGAAGGCTGGAGTAGAGCAATTGTAGAGATATTCAGCATTTGAAGTGCAGCTCAGAAATGCCCATAGATAAATCTTGACCCCCTGAAACCGCTGTTTTCCGGGGGTAACGAATTAGCTTACCAATTTTGATAATAACTACGAGTTTGATATTATGGCTTGAGGTAATAGGACATGTTTATTGAGAGCCCGAGGTACACAGAACGTTTTGGTTCAGTGAGAATGAGTCATGTGCAGAGGGTGATATCTTTGGACTCAGGGGCGAAAAGAAGGCTACATTCCTATGGTGCCATAGGAGTAAGAAAGATAGATGAGGAAACGATTCGGCATTTTGAGGACAGGATGGCAATCGTTATCCCAACTAAAGATGAAAAACTCAGGCTTCTTGAAGGAGTGGTTAGTGGTGTGCCCCATGATTGCCTGGTAATAGTAGTCTCCAATAGCCAAAGGGAAGGGGCCGACAGATTTAGAATGGAAGGCGATGTTCTAGACCAGCTTTGTCGTTTTACCTTTCGCCAGGCCTTAATTATTCACCAAAAAGACCCCGCTATTGCCAAAGCAGCAATGGAGGCTGACTATGACGACCTCCTGGATGAAGATGGGTTAGTACGTAATGGTAAAGGTGAAGCCATGATAATAGGATTAATTGCGGCCAAGGCAGCGGGGAAGGAATATGTTGGCTTCATTGATGCTGACAACTATTTCCCGGGTTCGGTGCTGGAGTATGTGAGGAACTATGCCGCTGGCTTCAGCCTGGCACAGTCTCCTTACAGCATGGTGAGGATATTGTGGCGATATAAGCCCAAGATCTCGGCTGGGTTATACTTTAAGAAATGGGGAAGGATATCAGAGATCACCAACAAATACCTAAATAGCCTGATATCTACTAAAACTGGGTTTGAAACCGAGGTTGTAATAACGGGTAATGCCGGTGAACATGCCATGAGTATGCAGCTAGCGGAAATCTTGCCCTTTGCCTCGGGATATGCTGTGGAACCTCAAGAATTAATATCCTTATTCGAAAATTTTGGTGGCATCTTGCCCACCAAAGAATCAAGGGTGATAGAGCAAGGAATAGACATACTGCAAATTGAGACCAGAAACCCTCACTTGCATGAAGAAAGAGGGAATCAACACCTTAATGAGATATTGCTGTCCTCAATGAGCACCATCTACCATTCACCTTTGTGTGATAAGAAAGTGAAGCAGGCGATTTTAGCGGAGTTAATTAATCAGGGGATTCTCAAGGATGGGGAGTCGCCCTCTCCTGTTCATATTAATTCTCCGCTAAGGAGTGTGAAGGTTAATAAGTTTGTAAACGCTATACGAAGCGATTTCGATAAATACCACGTGTTGCATTAAGTGCACCCACGAAACCAAAATTAAATCCAAATTTTAGGACGAAATCGTACCCGGTTCGATAGTTTTACCTGGCCAAATCTTGATTCCATTAGATAGCTTACTCCCTTTCCCGATTAGCACATCATCACCTAAAATGCAGCCATCCAGAATTTCGCTTTCCTCACCGATACAACAACGGGAGGCAACCAGGCAGTTCCTCAGCTTGGCCCCTTTGCCAATTCTACAATCCTGCCATAATACCACCCCTTCTATTACAGCGCCTTCTTCTACACGACACCTTGTCCCCAATACGGCAGGCCCCTTCACTATGGAATTCTTATCAATAAAGCAGGCTTCGCCGATTACTGCGGGCCCTTCAATTTGAACTGAAGAGTGCACAAAGCTTTCACCTTCAAATTTAATACCTTTATTGCCTACATAGCGTCGGAGCAAATCGTGCTGCAACTTCAAATACTTATCTGGACTGCCTATATCAATCCAGTAATCCTGGAACGGATAGCCATATATAGCTTGTCCCTGCTCCAAAAGCGGTGGGAAAACATCACGCTCAAACATGGAGAAGGCGTTGGGAGCGATGTAATTCAAAATATCAGGTTCCAGGATATAAATACCAGCGTTAATCATATTCGTAGTTACCTGGTCCCGACGTGGCTTTTCTATAAAACGTTTGACCCTGCCCCGGCTATCCGTCTCCACTACCCCATAAATAGTAGGGTCATCTACAGGTGTCAAAGCCAGACTGGCTGTAGCTTTATTTTTGCGGTGTAGTCGCATCATCACGCCCAAGTCAATATCAGTGAAAACATCCCCATTAAAAACGATGAAGGAATCGTCCAGGAACCTTTCAGCATTTTTCACTGCTCCTGCCGTTCCCATGGGGAAATTTTCTATCGAGTAAGTTATCCTGACACCGAGCTTGCTGCCATCGTCGAAATAATCCTGGATTTGCTCAGGTGACTTTCCGGCAGCGAGAACTATGTCAATAATATTGTGCGCTTTGAGATAGCCAACGAGGTGCTCAAAGAAAGGGCGGTTCAACACGGGAACCATTATCTTTGGGGTGTTACAAGTAAGGGGACGCAGCCTGGTCGCCTCCCCACCAACCAGAATAACAGCCTTCATTCCACCTAAATCTACCTTACACTAAGCACATGCGTCAATCTTCCTAAATAACCCGCTGGGATTGATCTAGTTCAGATAGATTAGTGACACTTTATATGTTTGTAACATTGGATAATAACCTTCCGTGTCATTGCGAGCCCCGACTTGTCGGGGCGTGGCAATCTCATTGCAATTTGCCAGATTGCTTCGTCGCCTATGGCTTCTCGCAAAGACAGGTGGGGGCGGAGATTGCGGAGCCTGTTCCGAGCCGAAGCCCTGAGCATAGCGAAGGGGCAAGCGAGGAATCTCGCTCCTCGCAATGACAAAAAAAGAGTGTCACTAATCATATGAACGGGTACGGGGATTTGCTTTGACTTCCCTTCTATGTTACTTTTCCTTATTGAGAGGCTGTTCAAATTTACTGGATGCCTGTGCCTGATAAATCAGGCAACTACAAAATTTGTGCGTGGGATTATTTCAGAGCAAGGAGGGAAGATGGAGGTGACGGTAAATAAAGCAAAGGTGTCTATAATCCAGGGTGATATCACCAAGCAAGCTACCGATGCCATCGTTAACGCTGCCAACTCCAGCTTAATGGGTGGCGGAGGGGTGGATGGGGCAATACACCGGGCCGGGGGACCAGCAATATTAGAGGAATGCAAGAAAATCGTTGCCCAGCAAGGAAGATTGCCCACTGGCAAAGCTGTAATCACCACGGGGGGAAATCTCCAAGCACAGTATGTGATACATACTGTTGGTCCCATCTGGCATGGTGGCAGCAGAAACGAAGCTGAGCTTTTGGGGAGCGCCTACTACGAGTGCCTGAAATTAGCTACCGAGAACAAATTGGCCAGCATCTCCTTCCCTTCCATAAGCACCGGAGCCTATGGCTATCCCGTGGATGAAGCGGCAAAAATAGCAGTAAGCACCGTCGTTTCGTTTCTCAAAGAGCAAGCGACGTCCCTTAAAGATGTCGTGTTTGTTCTCTTCGATTCCCGGACTTACCAAAACTACCACTCTGCTTTGCAAGTTTACCCCACCCGCTTAGAAGTGTAAGAAAACAAAACCTCAAGCAACAGCCACTTGAGAAGGCGGGGATTCATTTCCCTCCGATAAAGAGGCTTTTGGCATTGCGAGTGAAGCGCAGCAATCCCCATCCCCACAGAGATTGCGTAGCCTGTTCCGAAGCGTAAGCAAGGAATCTCGTTCCTCGCAACGACAAGAAGATGTCATTGCGAGCACCTGAAAGGTGCGTGGCAATCTCCGGGATTGCTTCGTCCTGCCACGCTTCGCTCGCAGCTTCGGCATCGCTCCTCATAATGACAGAGGAGTGAGGTGTTGGGAAAAACAGAGTTGACCCTTTTACGTGAAGAAGCCTTTAGGGTCGAACAGCCTTAATAAAGTCACTTCCTCTTTAGCTACCGGCTGAGCCTCTTTTAAATTGGGGCTGACCTTGAGTTCCCAGCCAACTTTTTCTTTTATCCCGGCTAGGGCTTCTTTTACTGCCTGTTTTGCTTGGGATGGAATATAGGTTGTCAGCGTAAATGTTTCTTCGCCGCCAATCTTTTCGAAAACGCCGACATCTGTTACCAGCGTTGTCACATTTTTCCCATTGAAGGTAATATAGGGCACTTTTTCCACTAATCTTTGCTTTCCCGAGTTGATTACCACTACAGTCTCTCTATTACCGCTAGCTATATCATTGGCTCCTCCCGAGCCGACCAGATATGTTACGCCGGGAAGTTTTGTAGAGTTCCCATTGCCATATTTATCTATCTGCCCTCCTCCCAGAATACCCAGGCATTGATTTGACGAGCCACCGACGAAGACTCCCAGCATGGTTTCATTATTGTTCAGTATTTTGCACGTGTGCATGTTGTGATAGCTGAATATAAATGGGTCTGAAGCTCTCGGCAGGTAACCGTACATGCCTATCTCAGCCATTAAATCCACATCATAGCCCTTTTCTTTGAGTCCGTAGGCTGCCAGCCAGGCTGCCAGGTTTGACAGTCCTGCACCGGCGAGTATCGTCTTGTATCCTCCGGCAATGAATTTGTCATTTACAACCTGTGCAGCGGTGACCACCATCTTCTCCAGCGAGTTCGGTTCTTCGTTGAAATCCAGATTTGGTATCTCAGCCACTGTTTCGTCTTTCCACGAATCCGAATGAGCCTTCCCTTTAAGGTAAATAAGCCTGTCACTACCGAGTTTCGCAAGATACTCGTTGTAGTCCTTGCAATCCAAAATCCAGTACTTTATCCACTCCGAGAATTTTCGCTCGTCCCTTGATGCTTCCCTGCTTTCAGTGAGGAAGTCGTAGTCTTCAAAGTAGTGCTCGAATTCAGGCAGGCCGCAGTTTGGCATTCCCGCGGGATGTGCCCCATAAGGGACTTCGCAGACCGCCTTGACCATGTAAGATGGAATTCGGACAAGATGTGAGTGCCTACGTATATATTCCGTGGGAACGATTTTCTCTGCGCTGACGATGACTCCTTGTTTTGCCCCCCAGGCCCCAAAGACATCAGCCCCCAGGGGATAGGTAATAATTGTGTTTCCGCAGCGGTCGGCAGCAGCGCCGTGGACCAGCGCAATATCCGGTCTCAATGCTCTCATGAGCCCTATTTTCTCGCCGGGGACAAACGGGTCATCGATGACCGTAAATGATTCCTTGTTTTCCTCCTCCATGGAGCTTCCCACAATTGACCTGGTGGGAATTACGCTCCATCCCATTGCTCCAGCCAGAAGTCTCTGGGGGATGGTAAGCATCGTCCAGTTCTCGAACTCCACTTCACCGGAGAGGTAGGCTTTCTGAGCCACGGGATTCGGTCCTGGCGATGGGTATACGTCACCGATGTAACTGGCTATGATTTTCTTGGCCAGTCTTCCGTGAATTAGAGACAGCACGGTTGCCGTGATGCCATTATTTATAATGGTGAACTCGGGGTTTTTGTCCCAGAACTCCCTTACAAGCTGGTTGAATAGAGCTCCGCCTCTTCCGGCAAAACCGATGGACATTCCTTTTTTAACGTGCTCTCTTATAGCTTCATCAAGGGCACAGACCTTGTCTTCACCCTCAACTATGGGAAGTCGGAATTTCGAGTCCAGGAAAGCTTTTAGTTCTTCTGTCTCCATCAGTGTGCTCGAACGTTTCAAGTGGATGGGCTTCTAGTTTGTCCAGAATAATAAGTTTAGCTTACTCAAAATCCTGGTTTATGCTATATCACCCCCCTCGCACTGTCAAGCGCTTTTCGAAACGTGGATGTCTAATAGTGTGAGCTAGTTCAGATAGATGGGTGACATCTTATATATTTGTAACGTTGGATAATAACCTCCCGTGTCATTGCGAGCCGAAGGCGTGGCAATCCCAGCCCCCAGGAGATTGCGGAGCCTGTTCCGAGCCGAAGCCCTGAGCATAGCGAAGGGGCAAGCGAGGAATCTCGCTCCTCGCAATGACAAAAAAGTGCCACTAAGGTACTGAACGAGGACAGGTGATTGGGGCTCAGGCGTGTCTTCTTTAGCTTGTCCGATTATACAAGGTATTGTATGATAGGGTAAACTTAATTACTCAGCATAGTTTAGTGCCGACATTCAACTTGGCGTCAAAGAAAAGACAATCGAGCCAGAGATGGTGCAGAGGTCGGAGGATTCAATAGGTCGGAGATGGAGATAATCCCAGCCATTGACATCAGGGGCGGCAGGTGCGTCAGGCTATATCAGGGTGACTATAACCAGGAAACTGTTTTTGATGAGGACCCTGTGACAGCAGCCTTAACCTGGTATTCACAGGGGGCACAATGGCTCCATATTGTCGATTTGGACGGGGCGGTTGCCGGTGAACCCAAAAATATGGAGGTCATTGAGGGGATAATAAAAGAGAGTGGCCTGTTAATAGAATTAGGCGGCGGTATCAGGCAAGAAGAGGTGGCAGAAAAACTGTTGCGTCAGGGGGTAAGCCGGATAATTTTGGGAACTGCGGCGATAGAGAACAGGGAACTGGTAAAAAAGCTATGCCAGCAATTTGGCGAGGCTATCGCAGTTAGCCTTGATGCCCGGGATGGCAAGATAGCCATCCACGGCTGGCAGAAGAACACGGTTTTTGAGGTTCTCCAGTTAAGCCGAGAGATGGTCGATGCCGGAGTGAGGCGCTTCATTTATACTGATATAAAAAGGGATGGCACCCTTACCGAGCCTAACTTTGACATGATAAATAGATTGCTCGCTGAAGCAAATGTCCCCGTCATCGTGGCCGGGGGGATTTCCAGGCTGGAGCATTTACGGAGGCTTAAGGAACTCGGGGCGGAGGGAGCCATTATAGGCAAAGCTCTCTATACCGGGGATATCAATTTGGGGGAAGCTATAATCAATTTCGGAACTTAGGAGGCACATGTTAAAGTTTGATGATAAAGGCTTGATTCCAGCTATCATCCAGGATGCCAGGAATGGTGAAGTCCTGATGCTGGGCTATATGAACAAAGAGTCGCTAAAGCGCACATTAGGCACCGGAGATGTCTGGTTCTACAGCCGCAGCCGGCAGGAATTGTGGCACAAGGGAGAAACCTCGGGCAATTTCCTCAGACTGAAGTCCATCACCAAGGATTGCGATAGCGATGCCCTTCTTATAGAGGCTGAACCAACGGGGCCAGTATGTCACACCGGCAACCGTACTTGCTTCTTCCAGGAATTGGAGAGCAAAGACACAGCAGGGAAATAACCCCCTTCATCCCCCCCTTACTCTAAGGGAGGACAACTATAGCGTGAACGTTCATCGCGGCCCTCACGATTATGCCTGAGAAATCTCAAATCCCAAGCACTAAATCCTAAACAATATCGAAATTCAAAAATCAAAGGGCAAAACTTAAAAATGCTTATACCTTTCCCTGTATCTTTGCTTTTTGCATTTTAATTTTCTACTTACCGTTGCTCTGTCATTTTGCACTTTTATTTTTGCATTTTTAAGGTTTCGCCCCTCACATTGAGTTTCTTGTTCTCTATGGTAACGATGTCCTCTGGAAACCCCTTAATTGCCCAAAAACTATTGACAATTTTTCCGATAGTGGCCTATAGTTACAACAAGAGCGACATATAGTCGCCGGTCAAGTATGTTGCGTCAGCGGGTTGTCACAGTTCTCATCGTGGTCAGTTCAGCACATAGGGAGGGATGAGAGCCTGTTTGGGGTCTATCGAGCGCTGAGGTGAATATAAAAGAGTGAACAAGGGAGGAGTAACGATGAAAAATAGAGAAATACACTTACTAGCTCTGTTCTCTATGGTTCTGGTCTTCAGTCTGATTCTTCCTGTTTCGGTGGTGGGAGCTTCAGTAGCCCTGTCTCTCCTGGATGACCATTCTACCGGCCATCTGGCGGTAGGTAGCTGGAGCGCGGCTTCGGCAATCGCTCTGAATACTCCTCAGGGCCAGGTAACGCCCATGATCGCTGCCAGTGGCTCCCACACGGTGGGGCTTAAGTCTGACGGCACCGTGGTTGCCGTGGGGAACAACGCGTATGGGCAATGCAAGGTCGGCAATTGGGCGGACATCGTCCAGGTCGCCGCAGGCAGCAGTCACACGGCGGGGCTCAAGTCCAACGGCACCGTGGTTGCTGTGGGGAACAACGCGCATGGGCAGTGCGATGTCAGCGACTGGGCGGACATCATCCAGGTCGCCGCAGGCAGCTGGCACACTGCGGGGCTTAAGCCCGACGGCACCGTGGTCGCCGTGGGAAACAACGACGCCGGGCAGTGCGAGGTCGGCAATTGGACGGACATCACCGAGGTCGCCGCAGGCCGCTATCACACGGTGGGGCTTAAGCCCGACGGCACCGTGGTCGCCGTGGGAGATGATGGTTATGGGCAGTGCAATGTCGATGACTGGACGGACATCGTCCAGGTCGCTGCAGGCGTCTATCACACGGTGGGGCTTAAGTCTCATGGCATAGTAGTCGCGCGAGGATGGAACGACTATGGGCAATGCAATGTCGGTGGCTGGACGGACGTCGTCCAGGTAGCTGCGGGCGCTGGTTACACGGTGGGACGTAGGGCCAGCGGCAGCGTGGTCTCCGTGGGAGACAACGACGCCGGGCAGTGCGATGTCGGCGGCTGGACGGACATCACTCAGGTCGCCGCGGGCAGCTGGCACATGCTGGGGTTCAAATCCGATGGCAGCGTGGTCGCCGTGGGAGAGAACTACTGGGGGCAGTGCGATGTTGGCGGCTGGGTGGGCGTCACCCGGGTCGCCACAGGAGAGACGCACACGGTAGGGGTTAAGGCCGACGGCAGCGTGGTCGCCGTGGGAGACAACGAGGCCGGGCAGTGCAATGTTGGCGGCTGGATGGATATCATCCAGGTCGCCACAGGAGAGATGCACACGGTGGGCCTTAAGTCCGATGGTGCCATGGTCGCCGTGGGAGACAACTACTGGGGGCAGTGCAATGTCGACCGCTGGACGGGCGTCACGCAGGTGGCCGCAGGCAGCGTTCACACGGTAGGGCTTAAGTCCGACGGCGCCGTGGTCGCCGTGGGATTCGGCAGCTATGGGCAGCGCGATGTTGGCGGCTGGACGGACGTCACTCAGGTCGCCGCAGGCCGCTATCACACGGTGGGGCTTAAGTCCGACGGCAGCGTGCTCTCCGTGGGAGATAATGGCTACGGGCAGTGCAATGTCGGCAACTGGACGGATGTCATCCAGGTCGCCGCAGGCTTCTGGCACACGGTAGGGGTTAAGTCCGACGGTGCCGTGGTCTCCGTGGGAGATAATGGTTATGGGCAGTGCAATGTCGGCGGCTGGACGGACGTCACTCAGGTCGCCGCAGGCCGCTATCACACGGTGGGGCTTAGGTCCGACGGCAGCGTGCTCTCCATGGGAGATAACGGCTACGGGCAGTGCAATGTCAGCGGCTGGACGGACATTGTCCAGGTCGCCGCAGGCCGCTATCACACGGTGGGACTTAGGGCCGACGGCAGCGTGGTCTCCGCAGGCCCCGAGGTCGAACTTGCCAAATGGAATCTGGTACTTGCGGTGCCACCGGCGCAGTGTATCCTGGCCATCTCCAGCACTGCTGGAGGATCGGTAGCCACCCCTGGCGAAGGGACTTTTGCCTATGACAGGGGGACAGTGGTCGGCCTAATGGCTGAAGCTGGGGAGGGCTACCGCTTTGTCGACTGGACTGGCGATGGGAACACCATCGCCGATGCCAATGCCGCCCAGACCACTATCACCATGGCGGACTCCTACGCTATTGCCGCCAACTTTGAACTAGAAGAAGGTCTGTGTAGCCTCACCGTCTCCGATACAGAAGGAGGGTCGGTAACCACCCCCGGCGAGGGGGCTTTTCTCTATGAGGAGGGAACAGTGGTCGACCTGGTGGCCGAGGCCGAGACGGGCTATCTCTTTGTCAACTGGACCGGCGATGTCGACACCATCGCCGATGTCGAGGCTGCCGCGACGAATATCACCATGGACGACAGCTATTCCATAATGGCTAAATTTGTGAGTGTTAAGGCTGGCGATGTAGGCATTAAGGCTGGCGACTGGATAAAGGTTGAGTACAAGATTACTGGTTGGCCTGCTGGAGAGCCGTATCCAGAATGGTTAAACTTGGAGTTTCTGAGCGTTGAAGGCACAACCGCTAATGTGCGGGCTACGATGCGTATGTCTGACGGAACCGAACAGAGCGAGACCATGTCTTTGGATGTTGTGGCTGGGGGTGAAGCCCTTGGGTTCTCGGGAGGTGTTATTTCCGCCAACCTGACAACAGGAGACTCCGTTTACATGACTGGATTTGGGAGTGTAACAATAGAAGGCGAAACTACAAGAACTTATGCAGGAGCAAGGAGAACAGTAGTCTATGCCAGCATTTCACAGTCGGTACCATTTCAGGATGAAGTCCAGCTTACCTACTACTGGGATAAACTGACCGGGGTAATAGTGGAGGCATCCACAACTTATTCCAACATTACAGCCACTGGTAAGGTAACAGAGACAAACATGTGGGAGGCTACGACTATCCGAATGCCGTGGTGGCCCTGGATAATAGTGGCGGTGGCGGTGGTAGTGGGACTAATCATTTACTTCGCGCGCAGAAGAAATAGAGGTGCAGTGGACACCCAAGGGTGAAGTATGAAGCTGATACTTAGTTCGAGGAGACACCATTACGTGGCAAAACTTGGCATCTTTTTGATTGCGGTAGCCGTAATTGCCGGGATGGTAAGCTGTGGCGGTGATGGTACTCCTACTACCGTGGAAATACGGGATTGGCATGATTTGGATGCTGTCAGAGATAGCCCAGGCAGCGATTACCTTCTGATGAACGACCTCGATTCCATTACCTCTGGCTACCTGGAGCTGGCAAGCCCAGCAGCCAACGGAGGAAAGGGTTGGCAGCCGATTGAGAGGCCATTTGCCGAGAGCTTCGACGGTCAGGGATATGAGATAAGGGACCTGTTTGTCAGCCGCCCTGACGAAAGGAATGTAGGCCTGTTCGGTCTTGTCTGTGAGGAAGGGGTGATCCAGAATGTCGGGCTAATGAATCTCGCCGTCACTGGGAATGAGTATGTTGGTGGTCTGGTAGGAGAGAATCTGAATGGCACTGTGCGAGACTGCTATTCCAACGGCAACGTGGTTGGCGATCGGCACACTGGCGGCCTGGTGGGATGGAATTGGGGTAGTGTGAGCAACTCCTATGCTGCTGGCAGTGTGAGTGGCTCTGGGTACGGCGGGGGTCTCGTTGGAGATAATTCGGGCACGGTGAGCGACTCCTATTCCACCGGCAGCGTCACTGTCCTTTCGTATGTTGGCGGTTTGCTGGGCTGCAATCGTCTGGGCACAGTGAGCAACTCCTACTATAATTATGAAGAGGTTCTTATTAACGGAGAGCACATCATTACTGTCGGAGCTTTGTCCGATGAAGGCTTTGAACAATGGCTTGCTAACGATAAGTCTTTAAATGTCAATGAGAGGCTTCCTCAAGAAAATGGTTATCACGTGATAAGTGATGTCAGTGACCTCAAGGAGCTGCTCGCTTTTGGTCAGGATGATTCGGTGAGATTTAGATTGAAGAGCGATCTTGATCTAGGCGCCACAGCAGACTTCTATATCCCTTATCTTGCCGGACAATTCGACGGAAATGGCCACAAAATCTCTGGCCTGAGCTTGGACCTTGATTTTGTTTCGGCAGTGGGATTATTTGGGTACATCGCTCCTGGCGGAAAAGTCACGGGGTTGGCCGTCGAGAACGCAAACATAGCTGGCAATTCTAGTATTGGCGGCATTGTGGGACTCAATTATGGCGATGTGAGCAACTCTTGCTTCGCTGGCAGTGTCGCTGGCGAGGACAATGTTGGTGGTCTGGCAGGAGCTAGTGTGGGCACTGTAAGCAGTTGCCATTCAACCGGCAGCGTGACCGGTAAACAGTATGTTGGCGGGCTGGTCGGACGCAATGATGGCACTGTGAACAACTCGTATTCCACGGGCAACGCGATAGGCGATCGAGCCGTCGGGGGTCTGGTGGGATGGAATCGGGAGGGAACGGTGAGCATGTGTTATGCCACAGGCAGCGTCACTTCTAATGCTTGTCTGGGCGGTCTGACGTGCACGAATAGCGGCACTATAAGCAACTCCTTCTGGGATACTGAAAGCAGCAGACAAGCCACTTCCAATGGCGGGACGGGCAAGACTACAGCGGAAATGAAGGACATCGACACATTCATGGACACGGAGACGGAAGGTCTGGACGAGCCGTGGGATATAACGGCCGTTGCTACTGGTGAGACCGACCCCTCATACATCTGGAATATCGTTGACGGCCAGACCTATCCCTTCCTGAGCTGGCAGCCGGTTTCTTAATACAACCGGAGCTTATACAATTGACCCGACACGATAATGTGCCTTACGGTGGAATTACACAGTAGCGTATTCGGTTACCTCTGGCGTAACAGAATAGCGGTTTGTGATTCCCTAACTCTGCAGGACATCTTGGAAACCGCGCAAAAGAACATTGACAGTTTCTTGCATGGCGGTATAATGGTTTACCCAAGAGTAGCCTCCGCCAGAGATAGCACTCTAAGGCTAGCATCAAGACCGGGCGCAAGTGTGAGTTAAAAGGTTGCGGTGGTTCTCACGATGCCGATCCCGGCACTTGTGGGGATGTGAACTGGACTCTTCTGAGCATTGGGATTTCAATTGTCATTTGGGTTTTGGCATTTGGAATTTGTCGGGGCAGCTACGAGAATCTGGGGATGAAGTATGAAGATAATACCTAGTTCACGGAGACACCATTACGTGACCAGTGTCAGTGTCTTGTTGATTGTGTTAGCCTTAATTATCGGGATTGTGGGCTATGTTCAGCCTACTCCTTCTGAAGATGCGGTTACTTTCACTGACCCCAACCTTGAGACGGCGGTCAGAGAAGCCATTGCCATACTCGATGGACCCATCTACCCATCAGAACTTGACGGGCTGACCTCACCAACCTGACTTTCCTTAGCCTCTGGCATAACAAGATAAGCGATATCTCGCCTCTGGCCAAGCTCACCAGCCTGACACAACTCCTCCTTACGGTAACCAGATAAGCGACATATCGTTGCTTGCCAACTTCACCAAACTGACAGAACTCCACGTCAGGTATAATCAGATAAGCGATATGAGTCCCCTAGTGGAGAATGCAGGGCTTTCAGAAGGGGATTGTGTTAGCCTGAATGGGAATCAGCTGAGCTCAGATTCCATAAGCATATACATACCTCAACTTGAGGCGCGAGGCGTGATTGTGCTTTATTAGAATTCAGGCGGTTTGTTCAAAGCTATAATATACCTGAGAGTGGAATTGCACAATCCTCGGGAATGTGTGGTCAGCCCCAAAGGCTAGCTGTCTTCTTTGACGTTATCAGGTTAGTACCGAAAATCTAGATTTCACGATTTCGCTTCCGCAATACCATGACATGACTGCCGAGACACTATTGACAAAGTCTGTGATCATGGTACCATACTAGTATAACGCTAATATAGGGCTGGCGGCCAAGTGTGTGCTTTTAGAGGGTGCGGTAGCTTTCACCATGGCCGGTTGGGCAGGTATGAACATGTAATCTGGTCTTTCTGCTTTTGCCGCGGCGAAATCAACCCCCAGTCTACAAACCCAGGCCTGTGTAAGACAGTAGCTGACCTCTTGGTCGCGCAACAGGGGCTGACAGATCAAGCAACTACAAGGACAAAATCAGATAGTCTGAAAAACAGGAGAAGCCTGAGAGCAGGCAAGGAGGAAAGACGTGAAAAAAGTATTTAGTGTTTGCGTAGCTCTATCGTTGTTGCTGGTCCTGGCGCTAGCATCATCAGCGCCGTTAGCGGCAGTGCAAGCGTCCATAACTGTCGAAGTCACCAATCCAATCGCATGGGACCTGTCCGACTATATCATCAAGTTCAAGAATGCGGGGCTCCTGCTAGGCCCTGCCGACTACATTGACATCATGTTTCCCACAGGCACCGATCTTGCGACGGTCACGTCCGTCGCTGTCACAGTCCCCGCTACAGTCACAACCTACGCGGTGATCGGTAGTAATCTCCATATCTTGCTGGCTGGTGGTGAGGCGATCGGATGGGGAGTCGATGTGACAATCGTGGTTGAAGACGTTACCAATCCCGCGCCGGGCAGTTACGGCCTATGCGTCGGTACATCGACCATGTCAACGATTTGTTCTGATGTTGGTGACGCTGACGTCGTGGCGACCTATGAACTCACAATGGCATTAAATCCTGCCGGTGCCGGAACGGCGACCGACATGAGCGATGAGTCACCCTATGAAGCGGGCACTGTAGTCGCCATAAAAGCGGAAGCCAACGCGGGATACCGGTTTGTCAACTGGACAGCAGCGCCAGAGGTCGTATTTGCTGATTCAAATGCCGCGGAGACTACCTTCATCATGCCCGATGAAGCTGTGACCATCACAGCCAGATTCGAGCCGATATCCACCTACACCCTGACCATGGCAGCGGCCCCTGTCCCGGGTGGAGTGGCGACTGATGAGACCGGCGCTGATCCTTACGAAGCAGGTGCTACCATCGCCATAGAAGCAGTAGCCGCAGCGGGTTACCAATTCGTGAACTGGACAGCGGCGCCGGACGTCGTATTCGATAATGCGAATGCGGCGGAGACCACCTTCACTATGCCCGATGAAGCTGTGACCATTACCGCCAACTTTGTGGCGGTCTGCCAACTCACCATCTCCACCACCACCGGTGGCTCGGTGATCGCTCCCGGTGAGGGGAAGTTTACCTATGATGTTGGCCAGCCAGTGAGTCTGGTGGCTGAGCCGGATGATGGCTATAGGTTCGTCGAATGGACCGGCAATGTGGCCACTATCGATGATCTGAATGCCGCCTCAACCACCGTCATCGCCGACGGCGACTACTCGATCACCGCCAATTTTGAGGAGGTGCCCCCGGTTTCGACAGGCTGTTTCATCGCCACTGCAGCCTACGGAACTCCTACTGCTGAGCAGATCGACGTGTTGCGAGAGTTCCGAGATGTGGTGCTACTGCAAAGCGCCGCGGGCTCCCGACTTGTCGCCCTTTACTACTGGCTTGGCCCTAGTGTAGCGGATTTCATGGTAGGGAGTGAGCTTTTGAGGACTCTGGTTAGGGAATTCTTGGTTGACCCTCTTGTTTGGACGGCTGAAGTCACTGGAGTTATATGGCGGGGTTAGGGAGAGTGTAGAGTGCTGCGCCTTGCATACGGAGAGCCTCTCACCGGGCTCGGATATGCCAGGATGCGAGCTAGGCAAGCAGAGCATACCCGAGCATGACGAGTAGGAATTGCACACCTGCCTGTGTTGTTGCACATTGACCTGTTTCGTGACTGCCAGGCTCTGTAGTATGCCTTGAACATCGCAATCTATCGATGTTCTTCACCGGTGATATAATAGCCCTTTGAGAGTCATATAAGTGAAAAAAATTGGCAGCTTCTTAACTGCGGCAGCCCTAATTGCTGCGATGCTAGGCTGTTCTGCTGCTGTCACTCAGTACAACCTCACCATCTCCAGCACCACTGGAGGGTCGGTCACCACCCCTGGAGAGGGGACTTCTACCTATGACGAGGTAACATTGGTCAGCCTGGTGGCCGAGACTGAGGAGGGCTACCGGTTTGTCAACTGGACGGGCGATGTGGGTACCATTGGCAATGTTGATGATGCCACAACTACCATCACGATGAACGATGACTACTCCATAACCGCCAACTTTGTGGCGGTGGTATATACCCTTACTGTGTCCAGCACCGCCGGAGGGTCGGTAATCACCCCGGGAGTGGAGACTTCTACCTATGACGAGGGAACAGTGGTCAACCTGGTGGCGAGTCCACGTCCTGGCTACCGCTTTGTCAGCTGGACTGGCGACGTGGGCACGATTGCCAATGTCAATGCGGCGTCAACTACCATCACCATGGATGCCCACTACACTGTCAGCGCCAACTTTGCTCAAATCGCCCCCATGGTTGCCGCAGGCTGGTATCACACGGTCGGGGTTAAGTCCGACGGCACCGTTATCGCCGTGGGACGCAACGGCGAGGGACAGTGCAATATCGGCGGCTGGGCGGACATCACCCAAGTCGCCGCAGGATTTGAACATACGGTGGGGCTTAAGTCCAACGGCACCGTGGTCGCCGTGGGGCGCAACCGCGAGGGACAGTGCAATATCGGCAACTGGACGGACATCGTCCAGGTCGCTGCAGGCGATGATCACACGGTAGGGGTCCAGTCCAATGGCACCGTGGTCGCCATGGGACAGAACAGCGAGGGGCAGTGCGATGTTGGCAACTGGACCGACATCGTCCAGGTCGCTGCATGCGGCGATCACACGGTGGGGCTTAAGTCCAATGGCACCGTGGTCGCCGCGGGTGAAAACCGCTACGGGCAGGGCAATGTCGGCAACTGGACGGACATCGTCCAAGTCGCTGCAGGTTATTATTGCACGGTGGGGCTTAAGTCCAACGGCACCGTGGTCGCCGTGGGAAGCAACGGCTATGGGGAGTGCAATGTCGACAACTGGACGGACATCACCCAGGTCGCCGGAGGCCCAGGGTACGGTCGTCACACGGTGGGGCTTAACTCCGACGGCACCGTGGTCGCCGTGGGAAGGAACGACTACGGGCAGTGCAATGTCGGCGGCTGGACGGACATCACGCAGGTCGCTGCAGGCGCCATTCACACAGTGGGGCTCAAGTTCGACGGCACCGTGGTCGCCGTGGGAAGCAACGGTGCTGGACAATGCGATATCGGGGGATGGCATCTGACTTGAACTCTCCCGTACCTCCGTCCATAAAAACGATTCACTTTCTTCTTATTGCTGCTTAGTTCGTATACTGATAGGGATGCAGAATGGGATGTTATAGCTATAATTGTGTCGCAACAAAGACGATGACAGGCGTACCTAACGATTAGTCGAGCTAGGTGGATTTGAAGGGGGTAAACATTGCTTAGATCAGATATTCTATTCTGCTTGATAATGCTAATAAGGGAGGATTGAATGAGTAAGAAAAAGCTGGCTGGAATCATCATAGTCTGTATTATGGCCATCATAGTAGCCGTAGTCATAGCTACACCCCTGCGACTACCCTTCTTAGAGTCGCCTAACCTTGAGGAATCACTAAGGGAAAGGGCAACCGAATGGAATAATCTTCTCAGTTCATTACGGACAGTCAATCTCACTGAGGAACAGGCAATCGGGGAAATTGAAGGCTTTCTTGAGCCTTCGGATGCAAGGACAGTAAGAGCTGAGGAATTCTACACATCATGGATGGGAGAATGGAAGGAGGTGGCATGGTCAATCGATGACGTGTCTATAGATGCCACTAAGGTACATGGAACTGTCCGACTAAGCGTAGTCTTTGAGTGGACGGGGCCTGAAACGCAAGGAGTACAAACAGGGGATATTGTCACACAAAATTCAACTAGCAGCTGGAAGTTAATAGATGAAGTGTGGTATCGCACGATGGAAGTTGCTGAAGTAGAATAGTAGCCTCAGACCAGGCGGTCGATAGTTTGGGTTGGTACTGTGGTTTCCTATTCCATTTATTGTTTTGCTTCCTCAATAGTTGCTCAATCCTCTGACAAAGCCTCGACCTATCCTCAAAACCCAAGTAGATCAGAGACAGGTATCTGAATTGAACTCTCCCGTACCTCCGTCCACGAGGGCGGAGACACGGTCATATTGTCATCGTGAGCCACCACAGGGAAAACGGGGTCAACTCTATTTTTCTCTGCGCCCCGTCACTGCGAGATTAAGGAAGTCAGCCGAAGCAATCCCGGCGGGTAAAGCGTAGGAAGAAAAACAGACTTGGCCCTGCAGTACTCACCACAAAGTATGCCTGTGGGTGAAATCACACAATTACTGTTTTGTTATCTCTAGTGTAGCAATATAGCGTCGCAACCCCTCAACTCCATAACACGCCTTGGACACCGCAGCCTATTGATAATCCCTTCACTGGTGATACAATAGTAATTCACGTGTCATATGCATGAAACGAATTAGCATCTTTTTGACCACGATAGCCCTAATTGCCGGGATGGTAGGCTGTGGTGATGGTGGAGGTGGTGGTGAGCCCGAATACACCCCGATGGTCGCCGCGGGCTCATTTCATATGGTGGGGCTTAAGTCCGACGGCACTGTGGTCGCCGTGGGAGACAACGACTATGGGCAGTGCAATATTGGCGGCTGGGTGGGCGTCATCCAGGTCACCGCAGGCGGTGGTCACACGGTGGGGCTTAAATCCGACGGCACTGTGGTCGCCGTGGGAGACAATGACTATGGGCAGTGCGATGTCGGCAGCTGGACGGACATCGCCCAGGTCGCCGCAGGCCTGTATCACACGGTGGGGCTTAAGTCCGACGGCACCGTGGTCGCTGTGGGATCCAACTCCGACGGGCAGTGCGACGTTGGCGGCTGGAGCCACATCACCCAGGTCGCTGCATCCGAATTGCACACGGTGGGGCTTAAATCCGACGGCACCGTGGTCGCCGTGGGAGACAATGACTATGGGCAGTGCGATGTCGGCAGCTGGACGGACATCGCCCAGGTCGCCGCAGGCCTGTATCACACGGTGGGGCTTAGGTCCGACTGCACCGTGGTCGCCGTGGGAAAGAATGACTATGGGCAGTGTGATATCGGCAGCTGGACAGGCATCACGCAGGTGGCCACAGGCAGCTTGTACACGGTGGGGCTTAAGTCCGACGGCACTGTGTTCGCCGCGGGAGACAACGACTATGGGCAGTGTGATGTCGGCAGCTGGACGGACATCGCCCGGGTTGCCGCAGGCGGCTGCTACCATGAGGGATACACGGTAGGGCTTAAGACCGATGGCACCGTGGTCGTCGTGGGAGATAACTACCACGGGCAGTCCGATGCCGGCGGCTGGAGGGACATTATCCAGGTCGCCGCAGACATGGAACACACATTGGGCCTTAAGTCCGACGGCACCGTGGTCGCCGTGGGGGACAACGACTATGGGCAGTGCGATGTCGGCAGCTGGACGGATATCGCTCACGTCGCTGCAGGCGATTATCACACGGTGGGGGTTAAGTCCGATGGCACTGCGGTCGCCGTGGGATGGAACGAATACTGGCAGTGCGATGTCGGTGCCTGGGGGCACATCACGCAGGTCGCCGCGGACTACAGGCACACGGTGGGGCTCAAGACCGACGGTACAGTGGTCGCCGTGGGAGAACACCACTATGGGCAGTCCGATATCGACGGCTGGACAGGCATCACCGAAGTCGTCGCAGGCGAGAGGCACACGGTGGGGCTTGAGTCCGACGGCACTGTGGTCGCCGTGGGATGGAACAAATACGGGCAGTGCGATGTCGGCAACTGGACGGACATCACCCAAATCGCCGCGGGCGACTATGACACGGTGGGACTTAAGTCCGACGGCACCGTGGTCGCCGTGGGAAACAACGACTGCGGGCAGTGTGATGTCGCCAGCTGGACGGACATCACCCAGGTCGCTGCAGGCGACTATCACACAGTGGGGGTTAAGTCCGACGGCACTGTGGTCGCCGTGGGATGGAACGAAGATGGGCGGTGCAATGTCGGCAACTGGACGGACATCACCCAGGTCGCCGCAGGCTCATCTTGCACGGTGGGGCTTAAGTCCGACGGCACTGTGGTCTCTGTGGGGTGCAACGGCGCTGGGCAGTGCAATGTCGGCGGCTGGGATCTGACTTGAACTTTGCCCCTACCTCCGTTCATAAGGGTGGAGATACGGCCATATTGTCATCGCGAGGCATCACAAGGAAAACGGGGGCAAATCTATTTTTCTCTGCGCCCCGTCACCGCGAGACTGAGGAAGTTAGCCGAAACAATCGCGGCCGGTGAAGCGTAGGAAGAAAAACAGAATTGGCCCTGTACTACTCACCACAAAGTCTGCTTGTGAGTGAAATCACACAGTTACTTGGATTATTACTTAGCCGCACACTGAGATCAGATTTGTAAGCTGAATTCTCTGGCTCATTGTGTGTGCTCCAACCGCGCCCACCAATCTCTTGTATATATTATCCCTGCACAGTACGTTGAAAAGGAATTTGCTATGATACACTGCCATTGTTACCCATGTGGTCAGCCAGCACAGGGGATTGACAGTGCCGAGGGGGCGCTGTATAGTATGGATCGCCGGCGACAATCTGTGGGAATCAGACTACTTCACACGTAAAGGTAACATAACGTATGTCACATCCCGTTCAGGATGGCGCCAGAGGCTTGAATGCGAACACTGTGCACTACATGGAAATTGACCGCCACAAGAATCAATTTCACGCGGCTGTGAAGGACAAAGAAGGCTAAACGAAGGTAAGGTATGAAGACAATACTTAGTTCCAGGAGGCGCCATCACATGAAAAGATTCGCCATTTTCTTGCTTACGGTATCCTTAATTGCAGCGGTGACAGGCTGCGCTGGTGTTAGGTATGACCTCAGCATCTCCAGCACCGCTGGCGGTTCGGTAGTGACTCCCGGTGAGGGGGTTTCTAGCTACGAACAGGGAACGGTGGTTAGCCTGGTGGCGAGCCCGGCTAGCGGCTACCAGTTTTTCAACTGGCTTGGCAATGTGGGTGCCGTCGACAATGTCAGCTCACCCTCAACCACCATCACCATGAACGACAGCTACTCAATCATCGCTAGTTTTGAGCTGTCCGTTCAGTACAGTCTGACCATCTCCAGCACTGCTGGCGGTTCGGTAATCACCCCTGGGCAGGGAATCTTCACCTACGACGAGGAAAAGGAGATCGACCTGGTAGCCCAGCCCCAGAACGGCTACCGCTTTGTCAACTGGATCGGTGATGTGGACACCATCGCCGATATCAACTCCGCAACAACCACTATGGCCGTGAACGGTGACTACTCAATCACCGCCAGCTTTGCGGCTGAGGTCAACCCCATGGTCGCTGCCGGCGCCGGACACACCGTGGGTCTTAAGGCCGACGGCAGAGTGGTTGCCGTGGGACGGAACGACTACGGGCAGTGCAATGTGGGCAGCTGGACCGGCATCGTCCAGGTCGCGGCAGGTGGTGACCACACACTGGGGCTCAAAGCCGATGGCAGAGTGGTCGCCGTGGGACGAAACGACTACGGGCAGTGCGATGTGAGCGGCTGGACCGGCATCGTCCAGGCGGCTGGGGGCGGCCTGCATACCGTGGGGCTTAAGGCCGACGGCACAGTGGTCGCCGTGGGACGAAACGACCAGAGGCAGTGCAATGTGGGCAGCTGGACCGGCATCGTTCAGGTCGCGGCAGGCTATGGCCACACGCTGGGGCTCAAGGCCGACGGCACCGTGGTCGCCGTGGGACGGAACATTGAAGGACAGTGTAATGTCCAAACATGGACCAACATCATCCAGGTCGCCGCAGGCGCCTATCACACGCTCGGAATCCAGGCGAACCACACCGTAGTCGCCGTGGGATGGGACATGGGCGGACAGCTGCAGGCCGCCGGCTGGGATGACACCGTGCAGGTCGGGGGAGGCTATGAGTACAGCCTGGGGCTCAGCTCCGACGGCAACCTGGTCAGATGCGTGGGATGGAACGGCCCCGGGCAGTGTGATGTCTGCGACTGGACAGGCATCGTTCAGATTGCCGCAGGTCAATTACACACCGTAGGGCTTAAGTCCGATGGCACCGTGGTCGCCGCGGGACAGAACAACGACGGACAGTGTGAGGTCGGCGGTTGGGCGCTGAATTGAACTTTCCAGGGTGCTGAACGAGGACGTGAGTTTGACTGGTTTGCTATATTTGATGCTATGATAACCCGTCTAAGCTAGGTTGCACCTGGAATCAATGATAGTGAGACGGTCAATTTAGTTGGGGAGGGGATCTAGGGGGTGGTAACAGGTGGATAACGCCTATGGTGCCTTTATCAACGTTTCCACTCTGCCTGGCTTTTTCAGCTTTTTTTCCCGACGCTGAACCGGCCTTCATTCGTGCAGGCCCAGAGTAAGGGAAATCATGGAATGTCAAGCCTCTCCTGGGTACTAACCTTACGAACATCATCCCATTTTGGCAGTTTGCCTGGTTCCAATGACAAATGACAGAGTCCAAATGCCAAATGAAAAGAAGAACTAGTTTTGGCATTCAAGCATTCGGATTTGAAGAGGAGCGCTTTTGGGGACTTGGAATTTAGCCAATAGGAGTACCACGCTTCGCTGGCAATCACACGAGTGGGCGGGCACAAGACCCGCCCCTACGAAAAATGTAGTGGCGGGGTTTATCCCCGCCTGACGAAGCATCATTAAATAACCAAGGCTAGGAGGCGTGAAGGAATTTCTTCCTTCACGATGGGCGGGAGGATTGAAGGGCGAAAAGTAGGAAAACCGGCAATCCCGAGCACCGAAGAGGAGATTCCAAATCCCAATTTGCAAACCCCAAACAATATCAAATGACCAAAATCCAAAAGACTAAGGGGTTGTGAAATTTGAAAATTGGGATTTGGGATTTGGAACGGAGCGCGTTTGACATTCAGCCAATGGGATTGCCATGCCCCGACAAATCGGGACTTGCAACGACAAAAACAATAATGACAAATGTGGTGCCGGGCCTTAGCCTCATGCCGGACTCTGCCAGGGCAGGTGCCGGGTTGCGCGGTTGAGGTGAATGGCGAAACAAGCTAAAATGCAGGAGAATAGCCCCTGACTGGGCATGGCTGGTTACGTCATCCAGATGCCTGGTGATGCTGAGCACAGACTTCCGAATGCTGTAGCAGGGGCGGGGAACTATGACCGGAGCAAAAGCTAAGGCAACCCACGGAAAGCAGCCCAGAGGAAAGCAAGCCGAGGGAAAGCCCCCAAAGAAGGGCTTACCCTGGTTTGCCTGGCTGTTCATAGCACTGGCGATTGCCGGCGTTGTTGTTCTTGTCCGTCTCTACCCCATGGGCCAGCCCTCCCCGGATAACGGCGGGAAGCCAAGGGCAGCAATCGTTGACCAGCTTTATAACCTGCAGCCAAACGAGGCCTTTGCCGGAAATGTCACCAGGGAGCTTGAGGAATACGGCTTTGCGGTTGACCTCTACCAGGGCGATGACATCACAGTTGACTTTTACCGCGAACTACCGGCTCACGGTCATAAGCTTATCATCTTTCGAGCCCATTCCGGCCTGTTAACCGGTATTCCCAAGACGGTACTGTTTACCAATGAGGAATATAGCCCGGACAGGTATCCGACCGAGCAGTTATTTGACGAACTGTTGATAGGTGCGCCCGGTCCGGGTCAACCCGTGATGTTCGGGATAACTGCAAGTTTCGTCAGGCGCAGTATGAAAGAAGGATTTGATGATACCGCCATCATAATCATGGGTTGCGGTGGCATCTATCTGGAAGACCTGGCTCAAGCATTTGTTGAAAAAGGAGCTTCAGTTTACCTTGCCTGGGACCTCAGTGTGCTTCTACAATACGTGGATGATGCCACACTCTATCTAATCGAACAGCTATGCTCTGAAAACGCCACCGTAGAGGAGGCAGTGGATAGGACTATGCATGTCAAAGGTGCAGACCCAGAATATGAGGCTGAGCTCCAGTATTACCCGTCAGAGACGGGCAACAGGACCCTGGAGGACTTGATACAAATGGAATTTGAGACTGGAGACGATACAGGTGCCTGAACTGGATAGAAAGACGACGCGGGCGGGTACAAGACCCGCCCCTACGACAGGGAATCCCAACTGCCAAGGACCCCTACAATTCATAGACTAACGACCCGGAAAACGGATAATCCTCCCAATGTTCAACAATACCTTTTCTCACTGGGTTACCAATGATGTACCTGGCAACCAGCATGCAATCTTCGTCTCGTCGCAAAAAATGGTCGTAAAAACTTCTTTGCCAAATAGTGCCTCGGTAGCCGTGTTGCCAAACCAGCTTGGTAGAGCGGCTTTTTATTTCCCTGACAAACTCGATGATGCCTTTCGTTTGCGAAGCGCTCAGCAAGAAGTGAGCGTGGTCAGGCATGATGCAATATGCATACAGCGGGATGTTATTCTCTTTGCATACCGCCGTCAGCAAGGCCACGAAATTCTCAGCTACGTTTTTTTGAGAGAAGATCGGCTGTTTGCGCTTGGTAGCTATGGTGACAAAACATGGTAGGTCAGGAGTTCGGTATATTTCGGGGTCCAGGCGAATTCTTTGACGACGTTTTGGCTGCATTTAGATGCCTTGATAATGTTAGCAAGACCGGTGGGCGGGTACAAGCCCCGCCCCTACGACAACGAGCGCGGTGATGGAAAGACAAGATCCACCCGTACCACGTCAAAACATAGATCAATGATAATTATGTAGTGGCGGGGTTTATCCCCGCCTGACAAAGCACCATCCAGTGATTAAATTGCAGAGGGGCAAACGGTTTTGGATTTGGGATTTGTTTAGGATTTCGTGCTTGGAATTTAGGATTTGGAGGGGAACGACTTTCGCCTTTGTTCAGGATGCTGAAGGGGGCAGCTTCACGCTGCCCCCTTGTCTTTTCATCGGCAACCGAGCAAAAGTCTTACGTCACTGTTACCGGGGTCACTCTTAGACGCCTTGGATTGCCTCGGCTATGCCCCGGAGCAGGCCGCCTAATGACACGCCCAAGTCCGCCATACCAAGGAACTCCTCCATCGCGTATTCAAGAATGTCGGCTAGTCCGTCCAGCGCCGCTCCTGAAACATCAACGGCTATGACGCCTAACTCGTCAGACCAACCTCCCAGGTTGCAAGCCATTTGTCCCGTAGTGGCACAAACAGCCCGGCCCATGATATCCGACACACCGAGCATCGTCCAGACGGCAGCTCCGGCCAGCGTCTTAGTCGTTTTGTCGGGCAGTGGCCCGCACTCCGGTGGCGTGTAGTCGCAGCACTCATCCTGTGCCGCCACAACCACAGGCACTATGAAGGTGATCAGTAACGCAAGAACAATACCTATACTAATTAACTTTCTCAACTGATCCTCCTTTCTAGGCTTCTAACCCATTGTCTCATGTTTCCTCCTGACTGCATACAATTCATCCTGTTTTCCATATGTTCGGGCAAACACACATCATCAGTCTCTCTCCGCCCATGAAGCGCAGCTCCAATCTAATATGGTGACAAGTGGGTCAAGAAAGCCCACCCTCACCGCTGTTCTTAGGATCTCATGTCGCGAGATGAACTCGGCTATGGGAGGGCTCACCTCATAGTAGAGAGATACCAATTCAGCGCCTAAACCGCTGGGCAGCAGCACCACGTCCCGGAACTCCCGCAGCACATCCAGCTGTTCTGCGGCCGGGCTTCCGTAGGCTGCCGTGGCGATGAAGCACACCTCCCCCGTATTGGTCTGAGCAAGCTGGAAGGTGGCGGTGACGGTTACGTCCTGACCGGGCATGGTGAAGGTGGTCGTGGTGGCAGCGGCATTAGCGAATGAGCCTGCTGCCGCCGTCCACTTAACAAACTGGTAGCCCGATGCGGTTACCGCCTGTATGCTGACAACCTCACCTTGCTCGTAAGGAGAAGTCCCGGTAAGGTCGCCCACCGTTCCACCCATGATAGGAGACGCCACTATGGTCAGGGTGTATTCCGCACCCACCGCGAAGTTGGCGGTGACGGTTACATCCTGAGCCGGCATGGTGAACGTGGTCTGCGCGTTATTGGCATTAACGAATGAGCCCACGCCCGCCGGCGCTACCGTCCAGTTAACAAAGTGGTAGCCCGCGGCGGGTACCGCTTTTATGCTCACCGAAACACCGGCTGCGTAAGGAGACGCTCCGCTCATATCAGTCGCCGTTCCCGTGCCGGCCGGAGCCACAGCCATGGTCAGGCTATAGGCAGAGGTCGGCAGCGCCGGAATGGTCAGGTCGAAGGGTATCGATACCTCCATCGACTTCCATGCAACAGTCGTACCGTTATTGGCGACTACGCCGGCAACCTGGAAAGTCACCAAGTCGCCGGTCTTGCCCGGCACGGCAAAATGGTAATGGCCGCCAGCCTCAGTGGTCGTGGAAGCCCTCAGCTCCGTGACCACGAAAGCCTGCACCAGCGTTCCCGCCGGCACCGGCCCCGCCGGACTGAGCGTGCTCACCGTGCCCTCGAACAGGTGCGGCGCCGAGGGAAATTCATCGGTCTGGGCATATGCCGGCACCACGCCGCCGGCGATGAGAGCCAGCGCCAGCAGGAGCCCGATGGCTCCCGCTAGCCAACCGGCCCTCCATCTCCTTAAGCTATTTCTGCGTGTCTGTCCGTTCATAATTCAAACACCTTTACATTATGGGAGCGGTGGGATGATGCAGGCGCCCTCAATGAATGCCATCCAGTAACCTTCACCGTCGGCATCCAAGAGTGCCTCATTTCCAAACTGGCCATTCCAGCCAAGGTCGACATAGTTCGCGCCGTCCCACTCGTATATAGCCACGACAGCGTACTGGGTGTAGAAAGGCGGGAGCAATGTGTTCTTCAGGAAGTCACTGGCATTGATCGCGACCGTGCTGGGAACCCCGACCATGTTCCAACAAGGGCAGTACCAGCAGAACTTCGCGGGCGGTCCCTGATCGTCGGGGTAGGCAACACCCTTGAAATAGAAGCATATGCCATAGTTCACCTTAATCCAGTAGGACTTGCCCGGCTCAATGGTCTCAAGGTCGTCAAACGATGTGTCTGACGCATAGATGATCCACTCCGCGTCGCAGGCATCCCAGTACCAGACGCTGAACGTAAATGGTACAGCATCACCCGCGGTGTCCTCTGCCTCTTCAAAGAGGTCAGCCAGTACGACCTCGATCGCTTCATCCTCAGGGTAGGCCGGCATGGCGAACAGGTTCTTGACGCCAACACCACCATCGAGGCACACCTTCAGCGAGTAGATTGTGTAGTCCAGAGACGCTACGGGAGTGTGGGTTGAGGAACCAACCTGCAGGTGGTGGAAGCAGGGGAGGGGATTGACGACCCCCATAACATACAGCGCCACCCAACTGCACTTCGCGATGCCGGCGGCCGGGACCTCGATACGCACGTACAGGTCACCCGAAGCTGAAGCCGTAGCAGCGCCGAATGCTCCAGGCAGCGAAGCTATTAGTGCCGCCTGGGTAGCTGCCGTTGCGATTAAGACGGTAGCCCCGGTGGCATTGGTGCCTGCCGGAAACATCACGTCGATGAAGTCACCGTCCAGCAACAACGAACCGTTGTGGAACATAATAGTGTAGTTGGTGCTCACGCCTGTTATCGGTTCGTCAACGACGACCACTACGGGCGCGCTTACTGCCGCTACCGGCACTGCCGCCATAAGGGTCAGGCCCAATACCACGCCCAGAGTTACAAGAATACTGATTAACTTTCTCACTTCTTTCCTCCTTTTTTCATGTTCTCAGGCTTTTCCTGAGTTTCAGGCTGTTTGCTTTTGTTTTGGTAGTTGCCCTGATTTCATCGGGGCTCGGTTGCCTGGCGGGCAACTACGTTGTCTAAACAGCCTCTTTCCGATTTTTGTGTTTGTTTTCACTTGCTTTGTTTGTTTTTACTCCACCCCAGAAACATTTGAGGTGTTGTTCATCGCCCACGACCGACCGCCACCCTCGTTGTCGAGAGCGCTGCATGGGCAGCGATAGTGGTTCTGCCCGTCAGCCCCATCCTGCCCGGTAATCACCTGGCAGCGGGACAAACGGGGCTGTAAGATAAATCGGGTCATGCTTCCCCGACCATCGCCGAAATAAAATGAAGAGACCGGCTCCTGCAGGTCTCTTCTCCAGATTTTCGCGGCTGCCTGATTGATCAAGCTCCACACCCATTTGTCATTGCGAGCCCCGACTTGTCGGGGCGTGGCAATCTCGTTTGGCTCCCCGCCGAGATTGCTTCGTCGCTTCGCTCCTCGCAACGACAGAGAAGCGAGCCCAATAAATTGGGCAACTACATTCTTTGAACAGCACAAGCGCCCACCATGGTAAGAATTCACCTTTGCCGGAACCTCTCTCGTCCAGTCCCGCGGCCAACTCCGGCCTGTGCTAAGTAGCTTTGCCACCTTCGTTGTCGTCAACTCCCTTCTCCCTCTCGGTCCAGGCATCCTATCTGCCTCGGCACCACTCATCGGTCATTCCTGTCGCCGATTTCGCCGATGCCTTCAGCTACATATTTGTCTACCCCTTGACCAATAACTCCCTTGTTTCTCTCGGCCACCCTTTCCCAGCCACTGACCGGAGCTTGTGTGGCTGCTCGACTCGTGCTGGTGTAAGGGTTCGATTTTTCCGAAAGTGTATTCAATGTTATATTATCACTGCGACGCTGTCAAGGCTTTGTGATTTTTTGAAAAACACGCTTGTTCCCATTTCCCGGTGGCGGGCTTCCGGTCACATTCCCCTGAAGTCCTGTACCACGGCCCGCACCACTAACCACTCTATATTCCGGCTTGCCACAAAACCCCTTGTCACAAGCGCTAACCTAAACCTCAATTAAAAGCATACCATCCTCGGCAGGTTTTGTCAAGTGGTGGTCGGCTCTATCTGTGGGGAACTTTGTCAAAGACTTTGCGGTGGTAAGAACTCCTGAGCGGGAAAATTGAGGGAAAGGTTTTACCACCATGGCTAAGAGACAAGAAGATAGTACCACAACGCTGCTGGGCTTAAAGACTGCAAAGCAGGGAGGTGGTGGGTGTGATGACTAAGATCCAGACACTAAAGGGCGTATCTTATGGTCTGGGGATATCGATGTTTACTGGAGAAGAATGGTCTTGGGGTTTGTACCATCTCGAAGCTCTTTCCACACAATTTGACAGAGAGCCTCACATGTCTGATCTAGTTCAGATAGATGGGTGACACTTTATATGTTTGTAACGTTGGATAATAACCTTCCGTGTCATTGCGAGCCGAAGGCGTGGCAATCCCAGCCCCCAGGAGATTGCGGAGCCTGTTCCGAGCCGAAGCCCTGAGCATAGCGAAGGGGCAAGCGAGGAATCTCGCTCCTCGCAATGACAAAAAAGGTGTCACTAATCATATGAACGAGTACAATGTCTTGACAAACTCATGAAGGTAAGGCTATTATGTTCTAGCGAGGCTATTTAAATGTAGGTGCTAGATTTGTTTTGATGAATCAAGTAACTACAGAAATGCCCAAAAGTGAACGGGAAATCAAAATTAAAAAGTTTTTAAAATATAGAAGAGAGGTGATAACAGGTTAGTTTTCCTAAAACGTGTGTGTAGTGTGCCATATTCTATGTGTTCGTCCAGACACAGTTTTTTGGGAAAAACTTACCTGTTACGAGAGTTGAGAGTACGCATAAAGCGAATACGAGCTCCCATTATAGCCGGGCTTCTGTTATTGGTGCTGATATTGCCCCAATCGGCTCTGGCCGATACATATTCCATTAGCCTTTCCCAGGATGCTGGGCGCTGCGGCGACCTGATCGAAGCGACGGCGAACATTGCGGTGACCGGCACCTATACCTATCGCATCTGCTGGAATTCTCGCACACCGCAGAATGTTATAGAGACATTCACAGTAAGCGGGTCTGCAAACTACACCATCGAGTTCATTGTCCCCGAAACTGCGAAGGGCACTTATATTGTTTATTTAACCAGAGAAGATTATTCCGAACTAGCGAATGCTGAATTTATAGTTTTCCCTTCCGTACAGGTTGACCCCGATGAGGGACCGGTGGGCACGGCAGTAACTCTCAGCGGCTATGGTTTTGCGGCCTCGCAAAACATCCGGGTTAAATTCAAAGACACGGTAATAGCGACACCTACGACTAATGGCAAGGGTAGCTGGACGATGTCTCCTTATACCATCCCAGCCACCCCAGGTGGTAGCTATGCCTTCGTGGTCGAATTTGAGGAAAGTGGGGTATGGTACGATTTGGTGGGCAGGGATTTTGAGGTGACCCCCGAAATCACTGCGCCAAGTTCGGGAACGGTGGGGCACACGATTGAGGTAAAAGGTACGGGGTTTCAAAGTAAAGAAAAGGACATTGAGGTTACCTTCGATGGGGAGGTGGGGAAGACAAACACCCCTATTGTTGCTGATGAGAAGGGCTCCTGGACTGCCACCACCGTTGTTCCCCCTCTCCAGCGCGGCAGCTGTACCATCGATGCCTCAGGAGAGTCAACCATGGCTCGTGATGTACCTGATGTTGAGTTTATCGTGGGCGCTGGAATATTGGTTGAGCCGAGTTCGGCTTATGTAGGTGATACGATTACCGTTGCCGGAGGCGGTTTTGCAACCGGGGAAACGGGCATCAGGGTTACCTTTGAGGGGACGGTTGTTGCCTCGGGCATCACCGCCAAAGTAAATGGTACTTGGGAATCCTCCTTTGTTCTGCCGACCAGCACCTACGGCCCTCATGATGTTGAGGCTTCCGGTGACATAACCAAGCCTCCTGTTACGGCCAGCTTGAGCATTCAAGCCAGAATACTAGAAATCAGCCGCAACAGCGGAGCTCCCGGCGATCTTGTGAGCCTCACTGGCGACGGATTCGGCAGCAATCAGCAGCTGTCGGTGACTATTGGCGGGATCGCTGCGTCAGGGAATATGCAGCCCTCCTTGTCCAATGGCAATGTTGTCATTAGCTTCCGAGTGCCAAAGGAAAGCATTGAGGGTACACGGACACTGGTCGTCACCGATGGGAGCGGAGCTAGCGCTTCAGTTCAATTCACGGTAACCAAGAAAACCCTGTCAACAACTCCGCTACCCATCTCGCCCAAGGGCAGCACACTGAGGTCGGGGATGGTAACTTTTCGCTGGCAAGGGATATCGAGTGGCAGCGACATCACTTACACCTTGGAGATAAGCGAAACTGCTGATTTTACCACCAATTTCCGGTCCGAGTCAGGTATCGAGGAAAGCAGCTACACACTAGGAGAGGACGAGACTTTACCCAAGGGGACCTACTACTGGCGAGTCAAGATAAAAGATAACTACGGCAATGAAGGCACCTGGTCGGCCCCCGCCGAGTTCAGGGTATCCCCCATTCCAATCTTGGTATGGGTAGTAGTGGGGGTGGTAGTGCTGGTCGGGCTCATGGTCGTGGCCTATCGAGAAACAAAATTCAAGGTGACAGAATAAGCTCGAGCCGTCAAAATTCCCTGCCAGGTCTGCAATAGTGCTGGCAGCCCGGAAGACTATCAAGTTGGGGAAAAACTGAGGAGCAAAAGACAAGTCCCAAGCGCAAAATCCTGAATTATAAACAATACGGAAATTCAAAAATCAAAATGATAACTCAAAATGCAAAAATCCTGGACTATTGCTCTGTTACACTGCATCTTCATCTCTACTTTTCGCGTTTCAGAGGGATTTGTTTAGGATTTAGACATCAGGGTTCAGGATTTTGTAAGATTGTTCAGGATTTACGGGGGCGAGAGTGAATTGCAAGGGGTTTTGCAATCGAGTACAGTAAAGCATGCGGAGCGCCATGAAAAAGAGCAAGGCGAATTTGTCCCGGTGCACTAAGGAGGGTAAGGCGATATGGGCTGTTTAATGATCGTCCCATTAGCAGCGGCCATTGCAGTCATGGGTTTATACATTGGTACTTTCGTGAGTTTTTTTCTGGTCTCTTTCACAACCGTGATTACATCACTGGCTGCTGTGATAGGTCTAGTGATGCTATTGTGAATCCGAAGTAAAGCATGTTTGACGGAATGAAAAGGAGCACAGGGGATTCCTCTTGGTGCTCCAAGGAGGGTAAGACGATATGGGTTGTCTAGTGGCAGTCGGACTAGTAGCAATTGTCGTAGCCATGGGTGCGGGCATGACTGCTTTGACGGGTTTGTTGATGGGTATTGCCACAACCATGGTTACAGCCGTGATTGGTTTCATGGCTTTCCTGCTGGTGCTAATATAAGTCTCAGGTAAAATGTGCCAGGCGCCATGAAAAAGAGCGAAGTGAATTTGTGTCGATGCGCTAAGGAGAACGAGACGAAATGATGACTTGTGCTGGGCTCCTCGCGGTAGCCACGGTTATTCTCCTCGTAGGTTCTTTACTAATTCTCGCGCTGATACCGACAGCTCTGGCGATCTTTCTGTTAGCCGTGGTGCTGACAGTGGCAGGCATTATTTTCACGTGGCGCATCATCTATCCCTGGCTGGTGCGGATGGGAAGGTGGGCAGCTCGACCGATAAACATCATCTTTCTTTTCATCGTGGTGGTGGTCGGAGAGCTTGTCCTGAAATATATTCTTGATCGAGCAGGTATCTCCGTTCCGACTGTCTCGATACTAGGAAGAGAAGTAACAGTCATAGGTATAGGCTTTCTGGTGCTCTTCCTCTTCCTGCTCTTACTGGGCTTAGTGGTATGGCTGGTGAGGGCGTGGCGCTACACTTGGCCTCCCGCGAGAGATGTCTTCTGGGACAGTTGTTTTCGTATTGGTGCCTTGTTCTGGAGAATACTGGTGGGAATTCCTTTAGGTATAGTCTGGTTTTTGTACCACCCTCCTCTACGCTGGCTGGTAGCAGCTCTCCTGTTCTACCTCAGGGGGATTTCGGCAGCAGCAGCCTGGCTTTTGTACAACCCCCCGTTGAAGAGCATAACGATTGCCGTCGTTGTCGTTACACGGTTAATCGCTCGAGTTACGGCCTGGCTTTTATACAGCCTACCAATACGCTGGGTGGTAGGGGCGGTAGTCTTCATCCTCAGGTTGATGGCCCGCTTCATCAGCACCATAATTTATGGCATTGTGTCGTGGTGGCCTGTCAAAGGCGTCAGAGGGGCACTAAGGAAAGGGCTAACTGCGCAGAGCAAGTCCTATCAAGACTATAAGTATGCCTAGGATGACGATAGCGGCGCCGCCCAGTAAGCCAGCGACGTCCATATGAGAAAAGAATCGGCCAAATATCTCCTTGCCAAAGGCCGCCATTCGGGGCGTTAAGCCACTTGCTTCCTTAGGGGATTCTGGCTCCATTTCAGTGGACTCTCTATCAAACATGGGCAGTACCATTTTTCTCCACTCACGCGTCTCCCGATAGACTACACCGGCTATTATTATACCCACGATGATGAAGAAAATCCCTAAGATTAGCACCAATGTGGCTGGATTAAGGCCAAGTATCTCAGCTGTGCCCATTTTCACCTCTTTTTCCCATCAAGTTCGTTTAATAATCCTCTCTGTCATTTTGAGCCCCGACCTGTCGAGGCGAAGAATCTCAATTTAACTCAGGCTTGGGCTGACAACTAAATGCTCTCCCATCAAGCAAGTCTCAATTTATTCTAGCGTAGCATAGCTACTTAATGGTGTCAATAGCTCTCTTTTGCGGGGAGAGTTATGCTAAAATCCAGCAAGGGTTCATATGGTAAGTGCTGACGAACTGAAATATTGGGTAGCTTTTTCCGGGATACCCGGGATTGGCCGGGTACGGATTTCCCAGTTAAAAGAGTACTTTGGTAGTTTACAGGATGCCTGGAAAGCTCCCGAAGGCAAGCTAAAGCAAGCAGGACTAGATTCACGAAGTATAGATGCCCTGGTGACCCTACGTCCGAGAATCTCCCTGGACGCCGAGATGGAAAAACTGGAACGCTACAGGGTAAAGGTGTTTGTCTATGAGGACCCTTTGTATCCTTTGAGATTAAAAGAAATTTATGATTATCCCCCGGTGCTCTATGTGAGGGGTAGTCTCCCAGCCGAGGATGAGCCTTGCCTGGCCATAGTCGGTACCCGTCGTCCCACCATCTACGGGAGGCAGGTGACTGAGGAGATTGTGGCCGACTTAGCCCGCAGTAAAATCACTATTGTCAGCGGATTAGCCCGAGGAATTGACTCTGTAGCCCATCGGGCTGCTCTGGATGCCGGGGGCAAAACCGTAGCTGTGTTTGGCTCCGGTCTGGATATCGTTTATCCCGGAGAAAATGCCAAACTGGCTCAAGCTATTATGGAACAGGGCGCTCTGGTCAGTGAATATCCTTTAGGCGTCAAGCCTAAGGCTGAGAACTTCCCACTCCGCAATCGAATTATGAGCGGCGTGAGCCTGGGGGTGCTGGTGGTGGAGGCTGGAGAAAGGAGTGGGGCTTTGATTACAGCCCATCAGGCAGTAGAACAGAATCGAGAGGTCTTCGCTATCCCCGGCAGCATCCTCTCCCCGGCCAGTCAGGGAACTAACCGTCTCATTCAAGAAGGTGCTAAGTTGGTTCTCAATTACACCGATATTCTCCAGGAACTAAACCTGACCATCGTAGTACAGCAAGCAGAAATTAAGGAATTTTCCCCGACTGACGAAATTGAATCTGCTATACTAAAACAATTGAGCTTCGAGCCCAATCATATAGATGAGATTTGCCGCCGCAGCGGTTTAACTATGCCGGAAGTGAGCAGCACCCTAGCGATGTTGGAGTTAAAGGGGATAGCCAGGCAAGTAGGAAACATGAACTACGTGCTGGCTCGAAGAGTTAGAGCCCCATGAAAAGCGAAGTTTTTCAAGGTATCGGAATCTTACGGAAGTCCTCTCCCTTGACGGGAGAACGTAGAAGAAAATCCTAAGCACTAAATACGAAATGCTAAACAAAAGAAAGGAAAAATTTAGTTCCTCTCATCTAATGACGAAAATCTAGAACAAAAAGAGTTTTGATATTTAACTTTGGAATTTTGGATTTGTTTAGAGTTTAGAAATTAGGATTTAGAGTTTCGTAAGACACTGTTTAGGATCTCCGAAATGCGAAGGTGAATTATTAAGAATTCTGTGGTCAACTATAATTAGGCAGGTAAATTATGGCAAGTAAACTAGTTATCGTCGAATCTCCAGCCAAAGCCAGGACGCTAAATAAGATTCTCGGACGCAGCTATAGTGTCAAAGCCTCTGTAGGGCATGTGCGCGATTTGCCCAGGGCCAGCCTCGGGGTAGATATAGACAAGGGTTTTATCCCCAAGTATGTCATTCCACCGGGGAAGAAAAAGATAGTTGGCGAAATTCAAAAGGCGGCTAGCAAGGCTAGTTCTATCTATTTGGCTACTGACCCTGACCGCGAGGGAGAGGCGATTTCCTGGCATCTGGTACAAGCAACCAGCTTGGACAAGAATAACAGAGCCGTTCAGCGTGTAGTTTTTCACGAAATAACCAAGGACGCGGTCCAGGAGGCCTTTCAAAATCCCCGCTCTATTGATATGAACCTGGTGAATGCCCAGCAAGCCCGGCGTATCCTGGATAGACTTGTGGGCTACAAGCTGAGCCCGCTCCTGTGGAGAAAGGTGCAGAGGGGACTTTCCGCAGGCAGGGTTCAATCGGTGGCTGTGAGGATGATTGTTGACCGCGAGCGGGAGATTCAAGACTTTATTCCCCAGGAGTACTGGATTATGGAAGTTGAGCTGGCCCCGCCTGAGGAAAAAGAAGCGAGTTTTAAAGCCAGGCTGTTCGCCCTAGCCGATGGCACCAAGCTGGATATTGGCAATAAAGATGAAGCAGAAAGGGTTACCGCTGACTTAGAAAAGGCTGAATATGCAGTTAAGGCGGTGGTAACTAAACAGGTAGCTCGTCAGCCGGCCCCGCCTTTTATCACGAGCACCTTGCAGCAAGAGGCCTGGCAGAGGCTGCACTTCACCGCCGGGCGAACTATGGCTATTGCCCAGCAACTTTACGAAGGCTTGCCCTTGGGCAAGGAAGGCTCGGTGGGACTTATTACCTATATGCGCACCGATTCTACCCATGTGGCTGCCTCTGCCATAAGCGAGGCGAGGGAGTTTATCGGCGAGAAATACGGAGCCAAATTTCTCCCACCAAAGCCACGTAGTTTTGCCAGGAAAGCAAAGTGGGCCCAGGAAGCTCACGAGGCAATTCGACCCACCCAAATTTACCGCCAACCAGAACAACTCAAACCATTTCTTAATCCAGCTCAGCTAAAGCTCTACGAGCTTATCTGGAAGCGTATGGTCGCCAGTCAAATGTCAGCAGCTTTATACGACACAATCAACATAGAGATAGAAGCAAGCATTGCCGAAAAACAAACTCAAGGATATCTACTCAAAGCAAGTAGCTCTGTGGTTAAATTTCCTGGTTTTATGGGTGTTTACAGCGAAGGCAAGGATGAAGATGAACGAAGGGAAAGCCTTGTTTCCTTGCCCAAGCTGAGAATTGGAGATAAATTGATTTACCTGGGAACCTTCCCCGAGCAATGTTTTACCCAGCCACCACCCCGCTACAGTGAGGCCACATTGATAAAAGCACTGGAGCAGAAAGGAATCGGACGCCCCAGTACCTATGCTCCTATCCTGTCCACCATTCAAGACAGAGATTACGTCAACAAAGCCAATGGCAAATTCCACCCTACGGAACTAGGGATAACTGTCAACAAAATCTTGACTGAGCATTTCCCTAAAATCGTTGACCCTGGTTTCACATCTCAGATGGAAGAACAACTAGACGAAATAGCTAAGGGTAAATATGAATGGATAGCTGCTTTGCAGGAATTTTATCCCCCCTTCCAAGATATGTTGGATAAAGCTTGGATAAATTTAGAAAAGGTTAGCCTGACCCAGATGAGCGAGGAGACATGTCCCAATTGCGGTCGCCCCATGGTCATAAAGGTCGGGCGTTTCGGTAAATTTCTCGCCTGTAGCGGCTATCCGGACTGTAAAACAACCATGCCCTACGCAGTTAAAACCGGGGTTTCTTGCCCCCAGTGTGGCGGCGAACTCGTGAAAAGAGTCAGCAAGAAGAAAAAGGTATTTTATGGGTGTAGCAAGTTTCCCAAATGCCAATTCACCGTAAATCGCAGGCCAATAGCTCAGCCTTGCCCTGACTGTGGCAATCTTTTAGTACAATACAGAGGGGATTGGGCTAAATGCGTGGCTTGCCAACATAAAGTAAAACTATCCGGGCAGGAGGAACAAAAAGAGGGGGTAGCCTTATGAAAATTCTAGTTATCCATGGACCAAATTTGAATATGCTGGGCAAAAGAGAAAAGTCAATTTACGGAGAAAAGACCTTGGGCGAAATCAATGCCCTGCTGAAGAAAGAAGCCCAGGCCTTAAATGTCGAAGTGGTGACATTTCAGTCTAATCATGAAGGGGCGCTCATAGATTTTATTCAAGAGCAAGCGGATTCCGCCCAGGGCATAATAATTAACCCTGGTGCCCTCACCCACTACGGATTTTCTCTGCTCGATGCCCTGGTTGACAGCAAATTACCGGTAATCGAAGTCCATTTATCAGATATTTACCACCGCGAGGAGTGGCGTGCCAAGTCTGTGATTGCCCCTATAGCTGAAGAGCAGATAATTGGCTTGGGCTGGAGAGGATATATTACTGCCTTGCAAGTCTTGGCCGGCAAGCTGAAGCCAGAGGCTTAACGGTTAGGATTTTAAGCAGGAGACTTTATCTGGAAGTAGCAAAAGGGCCATTTATATTGGCGTTCTCAAGATTGGCGTTTCTTAAAATCTTCTAGGTCAAGCGTATTTATGAAATCCTTATATGCTGATAGCCCTTTCAGCTCTTGTTCATCAACTTTACCTTCAGGAACAGATTTGCCTGTTTCCTCTTCAAGTATAATGCCCGCTTTTTCAAGCACCGATTCTTCAGCATATATTGGGGCCCCAACTCTTACAGCCAAGGCCAAAGCATCGCTAGGTCGAGAATCAATATCTAATTTAACACCGTCAACGCTGAGAGCAAGTCTGGCATAGAAAGTATCTTCCTTAAGTCCACTTACCACAATATAGTCAACTGAAGCCCCCAAGGTAGAAATTACAGATTGCAGCAAATCATGCGTCAAAGGGCGAGATAGCTCGACATTTTGTAGCTTTACGGCAATAGCATCTGCTTCAGCAGGACCAATCCAAATGGGTAGATAACGATTAGTCCCCTTCTCCTTTAAAATCACCACCCTTTGATAATTCATCAAGCTAACCCGGATGCTGTCAATCGTCATCTCTACCATGCTATGCCTCCTTTGTAGTGTTTATTTTACCCCCATAATCCTAATTAATCAATGAGCACAAGTCAACTATCCAGGCTCAAAAATTAAGTTTCTTTCCAGATTGCCATAAATTCTCAGACATTAGATAATTATTGCGGGGGGCCATGACAAAACTTATCCTGGCAAGACACGGTGAAACCGTGTGGAATGTAGAGAAGATATATCGGGGTAGAACGGATGTAAATCTGGACGAAGTGGGCATTAAGCAGGCAGAGCTATTGGGCAAGTATTTAAGCAATTGGGAATTAGAGGCTATTTATTCCAGCCCTTTAAGGAGGGCGCTAGACACAGCAAATATTATTGCCCGTTATCAGAAAATTGGCGTACACATTGCCGAGGGCCTTATAGATTTCGATTATGGGGAATGGCAAGCTCTGCCAGAGCAAGAAGCGGAGAGGCTATATCCGACCCTCCACAACGAGTGGCACAATAATCCTCACAAGGTAAGAATGCCCGGCGGAGAGAGCCTGGAAGATGTGAAAAAGAGAGCTACCAAGGTAGTTAACGATGTCCTTTCCGAATACCAGGGCAGCGTAGTATTGGTCTCGCATCGAGTTGTGAACAAAGTCTTGATATGTTCATTACTGGGACTGGGCAACTCATACTTCTGGAATATCAAGCAAGATGTTGGCGGAATCACGATTTTCAATTACGCAGATGGGCGTTTCGTCTTGACCAGGCATAACGATACTTCACATCTGAGAGAGTTACAAAAATCCGTACTTGATGATTTTTAAGCGCGCCTAGAGGGATTTGAACCCACATTCCCCGTTCCTCCGATCGCTGTTCACATCTAATAAGTCAGGTAGAATTCGTCCGAAAAAAAGGGGGCCTTGACCCCCTCCGCTTTTCAAGAAATCGTGCGTACTACCGGGCATAGCTCTCTTTATTCATGTCCCCTTGAACCGAGTGAAGTGATACCGACATGCTCGGTATGCTGCTGTCGTTACTCACTAAAGGGAATGCCTGCTGATTTATGCCATTTTTAGTTCGGAGGTG
>CAZZAC010000008.1:0-39834 GCA_964652095.1 uncultured Dehalococcoidales bacterium
GTCTCGTTTCGGCTCTATGCTTCCTTCAGGATGGGGGACCTTGTCATCTTCAAAAACCCGGACTACCTGGAGCAAGGCATCAGCAGTAGTTAGGTAGTTCAGGAATTCTCCCCCTGCTCCTTCCTTACCGAAGCCTTTGAGGGAACCGGCAATATCTATGTAACTCACCTCTGCGGGAACAGTCTTTTTGGGCTGGAATATACCTTCCAGCACTGATAGTCGGGAATCGGACACCTTGGCCACGCCGGTATTGGGAGCCAGGGTAGGGGAATAAGCGGCAACTTCAGCCCTGCCTCTGGTCAGGGCATTAAAGATAGTCGTTTTGCCGCTCTCAGGTATCCCGATAATGGCAACCTTCATGATTATATCCTACCATATTTTGCTTTTGAGAGATGACATTGCTAAACGCCCTCTTTTGAGCTTCTGCCAGGGAAAGTCAGCGCTGTGATAGAATACCAGGTGAGAGGAGGGCTATGCGGCGCTTAACGGGCTGGTTTAGAAACCTTAAGAAGTGGCAAAAAGGAGGCCTCATCGGCTGTGCCGTAGGTCTCTTTTTTGTCTGCTTGGCGATAGCTTCATTTTTTATAGACACACTTATTAATACCGATTTACCAGGGATAGTGCTGAAGGGGATATTATCGTTACACTTTTTTCTTCTCATAACATGCATTTATATGGGCTCTTGGATAGGATGTGCCGTGGCTATGGTAGTTCTCTATGGAGGGTTCGGGGCTATTGTGGGAAGAGTTCAACAGGTAACCAGTCCTTTCTGGAGGTGGCTGCTAACTGCTTTATTAGCCGTTTTCCTGCTGGTTGTTTACTCGTTCAGTTTTATAATAGGGTGGTGGTTTGAATGAAGCGCTTTAGCTTCATTGCACGGAGGGTACTAAAACGGCTGCGGATAACAACACCGCCTACCACGCCCTGAGTCGCTGGTTTGCCATACCTCATGATTATGCTTCTAGGTCTTTCATTTCTCGCTAAAGGCCGAATTTGTTAAAGCTTCCTTCTTCATGATTATGTCCTAGCATATTTTGCTTTGGGCGACTGACAGCAGCCGTTTGCCATATCCAAACCCTTCGCACGATTGAAGACAATCGGGCGGGGACAAGCCCCGCCCCTACGAATAAATGTAGTGGCGGAGTTCATCTCCGCCTCGCCCTGAGGGACACAAGTCCTACCCACACCCGCTGTGATAGAATACGAGGTAAATGTTCTACATTCTTTATGGTCAGGACGATTTCTCCCTTAATCAAGCTGTGGAGAAAATTAAAGCTGACCTGGGCGACCGGGAGATGGTAGCGACTAGCACCAGCAACTTAGAGGGTCAGCATCTGACTTTAAGTGAACTTAGAAATAAATGTGGTGCCGCTCCTTTTTTATCATCACATCGCCTGGTTATAGTCGACGGCTTGTTGGGGCGCTTTGAGGTAAAACAAAACAGACCACGGTCTGGCAGAGGCAAATCTGGAAACGGCTTGGGGGAATGGGAAGGCTTGGCTTCTTACATCGAGCAAATGCCGGAAACGACTGTGCTGATGCTGGTTGATGGGGAGATGAAGGGTACTAATCCTCTATTAAAGAAGCTTTCACCGTTAGCTGAAGTAAGAACTTTCCCCTTGTTGCGAGGCAGGGATTTAAAGGCCTGGATACAACAACGGGTAAGGGAAGAGGGCGGCGATATCACCCCCCAGGCCGTGAATTTGCTCGCTGAACTCATAGGTGGAGACTTATGGGCGATGAATGGTGAAATCCAGAAACTGCTTCTTTATAGCCAGGAGCGCCCTATCAGCGAAGATGATGTTAGACAACTGGTAAGTCATGTCCAGGAGGCTAACATCTTTGCTCTGGTGGATGCCGTAGCCGAAGGCCGAACCGAGTTAGCCCAACGGATACTTCATCGGCTGTATGATGATGGTGTGGCGCCAACGTATATCCTGGTCATGATTACCAGGCAATTCCGCTTGATAGCTCAAGCCAGAGATTTGGGACCAGGACTGTCCCGCCTGCAGATTCAGGATAGGTTGGGGCTGAAATCAAGCTATAGCTTGGATAAAACGCTTAGCCAGGCTAAATTGTATGATTTCGAGGGCGTAAAACGGGCTTACGATAAGCTTTTGGAGACCGACTTAGCCATCAAAACTGGCAAATATAGCGACAAATTAGCTCTGGAACTCCTGGTAACCGAGCTTGCCTGCCTGAAGTTCACTGCATAAATCATTATAATTCTCTCTCCCTCAAACCCTTTCTGTCATTGCGAGCCCCGATTTATCGGGGCGTGGCAATCTTGGTGGTGGGGGGTATTCAAGAGTATTCTAGAGACACAGTACCTCGTTTATGGTAAGCTTAATTAGTATTGTATCCTGGAATTCCAAGGGGAGGTTCGCAATGAAAGCATGTGAAGGACGAATTGGCCGGATTTTCGTGATACGGCTGGAAGATGGAGATGTAGTGCCTGAATGTATTGAACATTTTGCCCAGGAGAAGGGAGTATCTGTGGGGCAGGCTATTCTGGTGGGTGGAATTGGAGGTGGTGATGTTGTTGTCGGCCCGAGGCTTTCGGAGGGAAGGCCGCCAGAGCCCATGCTCCTGCCCATTGATGGAGCACATGAGGTAGTAGGAGTAGGCGTACTCGCCCCCGGTGAGGATGGCAAACCGGCGTTGCATATCCATGCTGCGCTGGGGAGGGCAGGGCGAACCATGACTGGATGCCTGCGGCATGGTGTCACCACATGGCTTGTGGGAGAAGTCATCCTCTACGAACTCCTCGGCACAAAGGTGGTGCGTATTCAAGACAAGCAGAGCGGCTTCGAGCTTCTGGAGCCTGGGGCCAATCAATGAGAGTCTTTTATATTCAATGTCGCATTGCAAGACTTGACTCCCCTACTAATCCAGATTATTGAGAGCTAGGGCAAAAGATAGTAAAATAATTAACAGGGGAAACGTAGTGCAGGCGGATTGGACAGACCAAAATTCATATATAGCGCTCTTAGGCGGGATCAGTTTGCGGATTAGGAAGAGTTAACGTAAATGGATAAACAATTGGTTCCAGAAGAGAATATCGAAATCTACTGTTATCTATATAGCATCGAAACTGCATTGAGGGAACTCATTATCGAGTCATTAAGAGCTGTAGATGGATCGCGCTGGTATAAAAAACGCTTACCTGGAGATGTGCTGGAAAAGTATCGCGAGGGAGTAGAGTTTGAAAAAAGTGTAAAATGGTTCCAATTGGTTCCCCTCCACCCGATTTATTATATTGACTTTCCTGACTTGAGAAAGATCATAGAACGCGAAGATAACTGGAAGGATGCTTTTAAGAGAATCTTTTCGCGAAAAGACATTCTTAGTAGCACACTTGCCGAACTTGAGTTTATCCGAAACAAAATTGCACACAATCGAAAGGCTACTCCCAAAGATGTTGAAATTGTGAGGGGAGCGCATGGAAAACTGTCAGAGTATATCGGGACAAGCTACTTTCGTGAACTATCAGCACGATGTACGTGCTCAAAAGATATTTCAGAACGACTAGACGAACTACAAAGAGAATGCGAAAGGATATTCTGTATTTGTAACAATTATGAACGTCTTGAAAAGATTGAAATATGGGAATCAATTTCTGCTGAGTGGTGGTTCGATGAATCGTATTTGGGGTATAAGTTGGAGGCAATAGCAGATTATTTTGGAACGATTGATAGGTACCTTGCTTTACCACGATCCAGAGGTAGCGGGCATAAAGTTGAATCTTGGGTTAAATCCAGTGGCATCAAAGAGAAGTACGCCAATGCTCAAATTGAATTTGCAACCATATTAGGTAGTGGAGGTAAAAAACGTGGATCTAAGTAAATTGCATAACCCGTATGACTTTGCTAACCCTGTCTCTGACCCATATCTTTTCGTAGGTAGGCGAGACGAAATGTACGAAATTACATACTATTTGGATCACGCGAAGACTGCTGGCCGTCCCATCAATATCGCTTTACTCGGTCCACGCGCTTCAGGTAAAACAAGCCTCCTTAATATGGCTGGTGTCGAAGCTAGCAAGAGAGGCTTTTGTACCGTCTGCATAGACCTAGATGAAGATGATGCCAAAACCCAATTGGGGTTCTTCTACAAACTATTCGATAGCATATTGGCGGCAGCATGTGAAGCTGGGGCGTTTGGAGGAAGGATGGGCAAAACATACGACACCTACCTTGATATTGTAAATGCGTATAGTATTCCAGAAGATAAGACATTCTGCCCTTTCATATTTCCGGTGCAGTATGCAAAGGCCATGAATAGCGAGAATATCGGTGCACCGATTTCAGATCATAACTATAAAGCGGATTTGGCTAAAATCCGCTCTGAGGTAAACCGTCCCATTATAGTTCTTTTTGACGAAGGTAATGTTCTGGCAAGGAGCCGAGTCCATCTGGAGAAACTACGAAACGTTTTTATGAATACCCCTGGTTTTATGCTTGTCATGACCGGCACCCCTGACCTCTTTCCTGTAATGGATGATGTCTTTTCTCCTATTGTCCGCCAATTCATGAAAATCAATGTTGGCGAGTTCAAAGATAAGGAAGAGACTAGAGATTGCATAAAGCGGCCCCTTGAGAAGGTAGGAATTCACCCGGACGACATCTTCGACTTTGAAACTTATGAAGATGTACAGGAAATTCATGATCTAGCGGGTGGCCGGCCCTATGAGATTCAGCTGATTTGCCACATGCTATTCCGTAGGGTTCAGTCAAGGCAGGTTGCGAAGATGAGACTCGATCTAGGTGTGCTTGAGGACGTTCGCAAGCAACTTGAGATTTCACGGGACGTAACAATCCGCCCAATACTAGTGAAGATACGGAATTTTGCAAAGCCACAATTGTTGGCGTTGAATCTGTTGTGTGCTTGTGATGGGCATGCAACCTTTGAGCAAATCTGGGCAATAGAGTATCTATTCAACAATGAAAAACGATGGACAAAAGATGCTTTAGAAAGAGAACTAGAATACTTTATAGATTTGGGCATTCTTGAGGGCAAGGAGCGAATCGATGAGTTAGGCTTGAGCCCACATCCTGCTCGAGATGTGGTCAAGTTTGCTGGGGATGACTTTGACAAGATCTATACAAAGTATTTTGCGCGTGAACAGGGGATCCCGCTAAGCTTCCGGGATTTCCCCTTAGAAGCGCATTGGGCCATCCAGTTACAGGCTTTCCTTAGAAGGACTAAAGGTTTAGATTCAATAACGGCCGCTCCGAGTAGTAGTGACATTGACCATTGGAACAATGTTGCCACGAGAATGGCGAGCGAAGAAGCCGACGAACAACTGTTTGCTGAAAGCCCACGAATGGCGGAAGATGTATATTTCTTGATGCTCGCATACAAGGACAAGGAAATGATACCGATGGTTTGGGCAAGGCTTAACTTGCCTTGGTTAAGAGCACAGTCTTGGCATTATGCGGGGAACCCAAATGATACCAAAGTCGTGGACACTTGTTTGCGTAGACTTAGATTATTGAGAAAACGTGCTGACGAAATCGGAGCAGATTTACTGGTTGAGAGAAAAGAGCTTCCAGTAGCTTCAGTTGAAATGTTGGCACGAAGAGTCGAGACCACGAGCAATGAGAGATTCAGAGACGATATTGCAGAACGGCACGCCTGGAGAATGGATATGGAGTATGTAATGGAGGTAAATATTAACGAAGCATTATTTCACGCGAACTTATCATATAGATACAATCCTACCCCTGAGGAGTATTCAATAAGTAACAATCTCGGATATGTATTTATGGCTGTTGGAGACTTGGACAAAGCCGGAGATCTACTGGGGAGAGCAGTTGATATTTGTGACGGGCCTGAAGAGTGTGCCTTGCCTAATTATAACCTCGGAGTCTTGGAAGCAAAAAAAGGCGACTTTCCAAGTGCATTGGCCAAGATTGAACTATCCATCGAACAAGCGAAAAATGTCGAAAAACAGGAGAGGGAAGTGGCATGCCTATTTGCCCTTAGGATAGTTAATGCGAAATTGGAATTCGAGGAGGTTAAAGACCCAGATATATTGGAAGTGGCGTGCGAGGCTGAAAACACTCTAAAGTTTCTGTTGAGTGCCGACCCCAATAAGTTCAGCCCCTAACTATCCAACTCTTCTGTATCTGTTAGATAAACATTGCCGAAGTGGCCGGTTTAAAATTCTGAGGATATAGTGCTTGAATGTGGTAGGCCTAATTAGTACAGCGTCCCTGGAATTCGCAAGAAAGTCCGTTTCTTGCTACAATTGTTCACCGAGCAATGAGTTACTTTCTGGGCGTAGATATTGGCTCTGTCAATGCCAAGCTGGCGCTCATAGATGAGAACGGCGGGGTCATTCAGTTTGATACCGAGAAGGTAATCTCCAGCCCCAGGGCTGCCGTCAGTTCACTTATCGCCAGACTTCGTTTATCCTCACCTTAGTCCTCTCCTCTCTAGGGAGAGGGTTTTATACGAAATTATGGGGAAGATCACAAACTGCTAAAATAGGATTGTGGCAGTAAAGCTAATAGCCAAGAAGGGCTCGACCTTCCATGATTTCCCCTACTCTCATCCGGAACGGAAGTGCTTCCATTGCTGGATTATCAATGTCACGCCACCGGGCCCAAGCCAATGTCTGCATAATTGTATCTACTGCTATGCCAGAGAAGCTATTTACTCCAACTACTCTGAGGATACCCTGATTTATAACAACTTGCCTGAGCTAGTGGAGAGGGACCTTAAAAAGCTGACTTTATGCCCGCCGATTTCCCTGTCCAATATCTCCGACCCCTGTCAGGACATACCTGAATTGAAGAGAGAGGTCAAAAGACTGATACAGCTTCTTATGGACTACGGCGTCTCCTTTTTCATCACCACCAAAGGCGACCCGTCCTTTCTTCTGGAATTGCCTGGCTTTATCGAATACAAGCCTAAATTTATAGCTATAACCATCGAAGGGACTCCTGAGGTGCTCGGGCTTTTGTCACCAGGGGCGCCTTCGTTTGATGCCAGGGTAGCTGCTGCCGGCAAGCTAGCTAACATGGGTATAGACATTGTAATTCGCCTCGACCCAATTCTGGTCCATTTATTCCAGGCCCTTTACGGTGATTCCTGGTTTGAAAAAATAGAGGGGTTGCTTGATGTCTTCGCCGCGGTGGGAGCCAGGCATGTCATCGCCAGCACCGGCAGGCTATCCAGGAGGCGCTCTCCATCAGGCGGGTACGAAGGCACAAGCATATGGCAGCGAATATACAAAGTTATCTACAGCCAGTCGCCGCTAGCAGCTAAAAAATTCGAGCAGGAATACATCTACGAGACACACTGGTCAGGCGGAGGCTATCGCCTGCGCAAGGACTTGAGGCTCGGCTTCCACCGGAAAGTAAAGGAATTGGTTGAAGCCAGGGGAATGACCTATGCCACCTGCCAGGAACTTTCCGCCGGGGAAAGTGATTCCCGGGGCATCCCGCACTGCGAGGGATTACCACTGCCCTTTGCCCTAAAGCAAGCTGACGGAAGATTCAAGCCTGTTCCGGGTTGCACTGCTAACTGCCATGTCTCTTGCCGGGGGTTATCCAACCCGCCCTGCGGGCAAGCTGAACTGATAAGCTGCGAGCCGCTGCGCCTCAAAAAACTACGCTTTGAATCTAACCGAGCCTCTGTGGCAGACCGACGATAGATAGCTTATAGCTTAAAGCGTTTATTACGCCTGGGAGGTATGTAAAAGTCGAAGAGCAAATCTATAGTCCTTTTGCTGAGGTCCAGGGCATGCTCTTCCAGCAATCCTTTTTTGGTATAAGTTCGCTGGACGACAATCTCCAGCTCTTTTTTATTTAGTCCAGCTTGGTCTACAAGCTCTAGCGTATTCTCCAGGTCATGAATCCGCTGAGAAAGGATTTCCCGCTCCTCTTCTATTGCTTCAACCTGGGTATTGCTTGATTTTTTATATCCGGCAATTTGTTTTATTACTCCAAGAAGGATTTTCTTACGCCTCTCCATGCTAGCTAACTGTTCTTTAACAATTGATTGCTTCTCTTTACTCCCCTTCAGTTGCTTTGTCAGGCTTCTGAGCTCCCACTGTTGTATATCTATGTCACTAATCTGGGTAGAGAGGCTATCTAATCTATTGTGGTACTTTTCTTTGATAAGTGATAGTAACTTCGCCAGCCGATCAAGCCGCCGGCGTAAGAATTCTATGTCACTATGCGCTTCTTTAATTCCGGTTGATGACTCCTCCTGTTCAGCAAGGATTCGCTCTTGTCTCAGTGTCTCTCTAATTGTTTCCATCCCCTGGTTCTCAGAAATCAAGAAGCATTATAAAGTTTCCGGCCACGGATAAGCAATGGCTAAGCCATATAATATTTCTGATTTCGGAGACAAGCTCTAACGATTTGTCAGCTCCACTATGGTGACGCCATAGTCTCCTTCGCCATAATCACCAAGGCGATAGGATTTAACCAGAGGATGCTTGGCTAGTGACTCGTGTACGGCACGGCGTAATTTTCCTGTCCCCTTGCCATGAACAATGCGCACAGAAGACAAGCCAGCCATAAAGGCATCGTAGAGATATTGGTCAAGCCGCCATAGGGCTTCGTCAACGGTAAGACGGCGTAAACGTAGTTCCCTGTCTACTGCTTTCATTGTGACTTGATAAACTCCAGACGAAGGATTTCTTTGCTAGCTTCAGTAAGCTTGACTCTATCATCGATGCGCCAGCCTACTACCCAGATGATTTGTTGAGGGGAACAAACGATTGGGATACGGCCTCGCCAGGAACGAGGTATCTTGGCGTCAACCATGAACTCGTAGAGCTTCTTGGGCATATTCATGCCCAGGGCCTGAAATCTGTCTCCAGGCCGACGCTGGCGGACAAAGAGTTTGGTTCCTGTTTTTTGTAAATCGAAATGGGCAACGAGATTGCTTTGACCAATCCTCTCGCTTGTGTCCAGCACGCCTCGCGATGACAGAGAAGTCACTCGCACTCGAACTATGCTGCCTACCACGTTCCATCCCGGGAAAACTGTCTTACCAGGCACTTTAAGAGGAAATTCGCCTGGCAGTGGAGAGAAAGGACAGGGCGGAAGCTGAGATTGCCACGCTTCGCTCGCAATGACGAGCTCATCATATCCTCCGTGACAGATAAGGCCATGGGGCAGAGAGATTCTTTTGCTAGCCTGTTTGTTCAGCAGGCTCCTTGCCGCTTCAATATGATTGGCTTCGATGTCTCGAACGTCCCCGGCCAGCTTGGTCACAGCTGCTCTCAATAAGTGCCTCTGCAAGGCTATCGGCAAGCCAGCAACCTGTTTTTTATCCAGGTAGATGGTGTTATTTTCCTGCCTGGCCACTTCATCCCACAATCCAGAAGCTTGCTGTTCAATGAAGGCATTATCTTCCTTGGCGATATCAGCCAAACGGAGCAAGGCCTGGTCAATGCTCGGATTATATTGTCTGAGCAGAGGCAACAAGTGGAGGCGAAGGCGATTTCGGAAGAAGGAAGGCGACAGGTTGGAGGAATCAATACGCGGGGCAAGCTGGTGCTCCTGGCAATAACTCGTTGTTTCCTCTCTGGTAATATCCAGAAGAGGTCTGATTACCAGTAGATTGCTTCGCTTCGCTCGCAATGACAATGGGGAAGCTCGCAATGACAATGGGGAAGCTCGCAATGACGGGGGAGAAGGGGGCAATGACATTCCCTGGCTGTCATATGCAATAGGAGAGCAGGGGGCTAAACCACACAATCCGGTAATTCCTGTTCCCCTTAATATATGCATCAAAATGGTTTCTACCTGGTCATCCCTGGTATGACCTGTGGCTATTCGATGGGCTCCGACCTCTCCGGCTACCCTGGCAAGAAAAGCATAGCGTAGTTCCCGGGCAGCTTCCTCAATAGAGCAATTTCTTTCAGTCCTGTAGGCAGCTACATCCTGCCTATCAATAGTGCTGGGAATGCCCAGCGAGCCAGCCAGATTAGACACGTATTCAGCATCAGCTTCGGATTCAACTCCCCGAAGTTGGTGATTGAGATGAGCTATGTGAAGTTTTATCCCTAGCTCTTTCTGCCATTTTGTCAGGACATAGAGTAAACATACTGAGTCAGCACCACCTGAGACCCCGACAACCAATAGCTCCTTATGTGAAATCAAGCTATACCGCTGGATAAAATCTAAAACCTTCGACTCTAGCTTAATTTTGTTCATAGGGATTGCTTCTTTGCTTTGCCCCTCGCAATTCTAAATAAACCCAAATGTCAAAATCCAAATGACAATTCAAATCCAAATGCTTAAATACCAAAATTATTCCTCTTTGTTATTTGTTATTGCTATTTGCCTTGCCCCCCGCAGCTAACACTAATAAGAGGTATCGTTAAATGTCACCAAGCGGGCTCCATAATCCCGGAACTCAAGAATGCTTACTCCACCAAGGTCTAATTTGAATTTGGTAAAGCAGTCCAGAGGCAAATTTAAAGCTTTGAGAATGATGGCTAAGGTAACGAAGTAATGGCTGACTACTACCACCGTAGTGTCTTCGCTGTGCTCAGGACTAGTTTTATGCCTTTCGAGCAGCCCTTCAATAACTTTCCAGGCTCTCTGTTGCAATTCAACAAGGCTTTCTCCATTGGGCAATTTAATGGCCTCCCTGTCTTGCCACTGTTGCATTAAAAACTGGCTGAACGTAGTCCTTAAATTTGAAATAGACATGCCTTCCAAATCACCAACTTTGAGCTCTCTAAGCCCTTGATCAATCTCTAGAGGCAACTGGTGATGGCTGGCTATGACTTCGGCTGTAGTTATAGCTCGCTGCAAAGGACTGGAGAGTATAGCAGTAATAGGTTCATTCTTGAGAAAAGCTGCTAGCTTCCTGGCTTGCTCCAATCCGGTATTATTCAGTTCGATATCGCTATCGCCTCCCTGGACAAGCCCTGCCTCATTCCAATGAGTTTCGCCATGTCTAACTAAAATAAGCTTCAAAAGGCCTCCTTAGATTGCCTCGCTTCGCTGACAGCGAGAAATATAATTATGAGCTAGTTTTACCCTCTCATTATAGGTGGGATGAAATAAATTTACGATGCCGCAATGCCCTTTTCCCTGGTTACTATGACCTTCTCTATCTTCATTCCACGCATTTCAGTGATAACAAACTTCAGGTTCTGGTACTTAAAATGCTCCCCCTGCTTTGGTATCCGACCAAGGTGACTGAGAATAAAGCCGGCCACAGTCTCATAATCACCGCTGGGTAAATTCAGCTCCAATTCCTCGTTAGCTTCCTCAATCCTGAATCCTCCATCCAGTTGAAAGGTGCTGTCGCCAGTTACAATGAAATCCTTTTCTTGATCCGTTAGCTCATCGTGAATATCGCCGACAATCTCCTCAGTTAGCTGTCCGAGGGTAACCATTCCCGAGATTCCCCCAAACTCGTCGACAACGATTGCCGCATGATGACCACCGTCTCGCATCTCAGCCAGGAGCTCTCCCAGGCGTTTGCCTTCAGGCACAAAATAGGCAGGACGCACCAAATCGCCGATGATGCTGTCTTTGTTGTCAGATCCATCGGTTAACTTCATCAGCACATCCTTGGCATGTAATATACCTACCACATTATCGGTATTATCCTTATATACGGGGAAACGGCTATATCGTCCCTGGGTATAGAGATTCAAGAAATCGCTTAGCTTTGTCCCTTGAGACACCCAGGTGATTTCCGTTCTCGGGATCATTATCTTGCTCACGGGGCGGTCGGTAAATTCAAACACCTGTTGCAATATCTTTGCCTCATCTTGCTCCACCACACCTTCGCTTTCCCCGGCACTTATTGCCGAAAGTATCTCGCCCTCGCTGATCAATTTTTTATCCTCCTCGGATACAGTTACTATCCTGGTAAGACTTAACCCGATTCGCTCCAGGGCCAGGATAAGGGGGTAAAAACACAACTCTATTATTTTTAAGGGATTAGCGTAGATTAGGGATAGCCGCTGGGCGTGATGCACAGCAAAAGTTTTGGGGATGACTTCTCCGAAGACCAAAATTATCGCTGTCACTCCAAAGATGGCTATAATTGGTCCCTTCACTGCACCAAAAGCCGCCACGGCTATGATAGTACCCAATGTAGCGGCAGCGATATTTACCAGATTATTACCTAGAAGGACGGTAGCCAGAAATCTCTCGGGCTTTTCAGCAAATTTGGCTAGCTTTTCCGCTCCCTTAACGCCGCTTTCCACCAGATATCTTATGCGAAGCTTGGGCAGAGCGATGAAAGCTGACTCAGCACTGGAAAAGAAGGCTGAAAGGGCTACGCAAACTAGGAAGGCTAATAAAAGCCAACTATCGGTGGCATCCACCTATTACCACCCCCTAAGTCCCCTTCCCAACCGAATTGACCATCTTGCTATCATTAACTTTGGCTATAATCCACACTTTATATAAGTTATGATAGCATTAGCTAGCAAACCTGTCAAAACCCACATAATGGAGGCTGATTACTATTACCGCGTGTCATTGTGAGGAGCGAGATTCCTCGCTTGCGCTTCGGAACAAGCTCCGCAATCTCCCCTTGTGTCGTTGCGAGGCTGACGAAGTCAGCCGAAGCAATCCCGTGGAGGGGTAATGATATTGCCACGCTGCGCTCGCAATGACAGAAAAGGTAAGGTGCGCGCAATGACATTCTCCCTTCTGTCATTGCGAGGAGCGGAGCGACGAAGCAAGCTCAAGGGAATTATACGAGATTACCACACTAGTGTGCCTTAACGTTAATCTTCAAGCTGTCTATTTTATCCACTCCCTTTAATGAAGAGACCAAGCCAATTATTGTGTTGGTGAAAATTTCCTTAGGGAAAGGGGTAAGGGGAAGTTCATTCCCATTAACGACGAGCTTGACATCGCCCCGCTCCAGATAAAGTTCCAGGTCCCGTATGTTTTCAGCTCCTTTCAAGCAAGAGACTGCACCGACCACAGTTCGAGTCAGAAACTCCTCGACGAAGGGGTTGAGTTTAGTAGATACATTGTTGATCGCAAGCTCTGCCCCAAGGTTCTTTTCCATTTTACACCTCCTGGTCTATAACTACGCGGTTTAATTTTGTTTTTCTGTTCAACAGGAAATTAGTATTTGGCGACATCTTACTTCTTCTTTACCTTCTTCTTCACTTTCCCTTTCTTTACCTTCTCTTCTTTGAGCTCTTGATAAGCATTGATTATTTCCGCCACGCAGCTTTCGTCTTCTACAGTTGTGAGGTCTCCTATGCTGGTATTATTGGCCACAGCCTTCAAAACCCGCCGTATAATTTTGCCGCTCCTAGTCTTGCATAATCCAGCGGTAAAATAAATTTCGTCGGGAACTGCTATGGGACCCACCATTTTTCGCATGTGACCAGCAATGTCTTTTTTCAGGTCCGGAGAAGGGTCAACACCTTCTTTGAGCTTGACAAAAATGACGATGCTCTCGCCCTTCACCGGGTCCTCTTTGCCCACAACCGCTGCTTCAGCTACTTGAGGATGTGAGACAGCGGCGTCCTCTAGTTCAGCAGTACCTATTCTATGTCCGGCGATTTTGAGCACCTCATCAGCCCTTCCTAAGATCCAGAAGTATCCATCTTTGTCCTTTACGGCATAGTCGCCGGTATAGTAAACGCCGGGAAACCGTGACCAGTAGGCTTTCTTGTAACGTTCCGGGTTTCCATGTACGCCAAGGAGCATTCCAGGCCATGGTCTCTTTATTACCAGGAAACCCCTCTGCTCCGGTGGCACTGGCTTGCCATCCTCATCAACTACATCAGCCTCTACGCCCGGCAGTGGTAAAGTTGCTGAGCCAGGTTTCAGAGGCACACACTCTATGCCAGGGCTAGGTGAAATCATGATGCCACCGGTTTCAGTCTGCCACCAGGTATCAACAATGGGACATCTCTCACCACCTACATGGCGGTAAAACCAGAGCCAGGCTTCAGGATTAATAGGCTCTCCCACGCTCCCCAATAGCTCCAGACTGCTGAGGTCATGCTTATTCAATATTCCCTCCCCATGTCCCATGAACATCCTGACGGCTGTCGGCGAGGTGTAAAATATGGTGACTCCATATTTCTCGATAATATCCCACCACCTTTCAATCGTAGGATAGTCGGGAGCCCCCTCATAAAGGACTATGGCCGCCCCATGTGCCAGCGGGGCATATACTGTTGAGCTATGCCCGGTGACCCAACCGACGTCAGCAGTACACCAGTAGACCGATTCCTCTCGAAGGTCGAAGACCCACTTATAAGCAGAATAATTGTGGACCAGATAGCCGCCAGTACTGTGGACAACTCCTTTAGGCTTGCCCGTGGTACCCGAGGTGTACAGTATATAGAGAGGGTGGTTCGACTCTACCGGCTCTGGTTCCACAAAGTGTGCTGCTTTAGCAAGCAAGTCATGCAGCCAGAAGTCCCTTGATGACTTCATAGTGACCGGAACATCCGCTCTCTTAACTACAATAGCCTTCTCCACTGAAGGGCACTTTGTTAAGGCCTCATCGACTATACTCTTCAGCGGGATTATCTTCCCCCTTCGAAATCCCCCGTCGGCAGTTACTAGTAACTTGGCTTGTATATCATTGATCCTGTCAGCCAATGCTTGAGCACTGAAACCGGAAAAAATCACCGTATGGATGGCGCCAATCCTGGCACATGCCAGCATGAAAATAGGCAGCTCGGGAATCATGGGCAGATATAAGACAACCTTGTCCCCATCACCTACGCCACAGTTCTTTAAGACTGAGGCATATCTGTTGACTTCACGATACAGCGTGGAATAGCTTAAAACTCTACTATCTCCCGGCTCACCTTCCCAGTATATGGCCACCTTGCTCCTTCGCCAGGTCTTAGCATGACGGTCAACGCATATATGTGATGCATTCAACCTCCCTCCTACAAACCACCTGGCAAAAGGCGGCTCCCATTCCAGTACCTTGTCCCAGGTTCTAAACCAATCTAACTGACGTGCCTGTTCCGCCCAGAACTCCTCTGGCTTCTCCATAGACTTTTGGTAGACATTGAGGAATTTCTTCAGAGGAAAATATCTGGACTCAAATGGTAAAGATAATTCAGCCATAGCTTGACCTCCTTCAATTATTCTTGGCAGGCCTCCCTAGAAAGAGAAACTCACCCTTCTTATCCTTATCTAATACTGTTTGACCTCGCCAGATTCTGGCGTTCTTATTTCATCTACAGCACAAGCTAACTTCATCACGATAGTATCCTTCCTTAAGTCTCCTTCACCAAGCCGGCGCTAGACCTCTACCAAGACTCTGCCGTCTTCAACCTTCACATTATACACCGTAAGGTCTTTGAACGGCTTGATTGCTTTACCCACCTTCGAGATTAGCCCTCCTTTTAACCAACGGACTACCTGACCATTACCGATATCAAATTGAGAGCCATGCAGGGGACAGGTGATTACAGTTCCCTCCAGTTTGCCCTGTGATAAGTCGCCCTTCATATGGGGACAGCGATTATCAACGGCATAATACTTATCCCCAACCCTGGCCAGGAGGATTTCGCGCCCCTCTGCAATTACCGCCTTCATTGTTCCGCTTTTTAGTTCTTCTATTTTAGCTACCTCTGTAAACTTACTCATAGAACACCCCCATTCATAAATCCGAGCTATTAAGCAAATTTTTGCTCACCCGGCTAGACTACCTTCCGGAATTTCTCTTTTGGAGCGCCACAAATAGGGCATTCATCAGGGAGGACGCCGTCGGAGACATAGCCGCAGACTTGGCAGACGTAGTACTCAGTCTCCTCTTCAGCCAGCGTATGCGCCAGCGCCTTCTTGTAAAGCTTAGCGTGCCCCCTTTCCACATCGCGGGAATAACTCAAGACCGTCGCCACGCTCGTATTACCCTCTTCAGTTGCCACTCTGATGAATTGTGGATAAGTGCTGGCAGCGAGATTCTCCCTCTCAAAGGCACTCTCAAGGTTCTCCTGGGTGCTGGACACAGCGCCCAGAAGGCGGAAGTGGTTGAAGGCATGGACTGCCTCAGCTTCAGCGATAGCACGGAACAACCTCGCCACCTGAGAATAGCCCTCTTGCTCAGCCTTCATGGCAAAAGCCAAGTTCCTCAGATTTGCCTGGGACTCGGCCACGAAACCAGCTTTAAGATTCTTCAAGGTCTTAGTCCCTTTTATCCCCGACACCTCATGCGGGACGAGCTTCTCTGCCTCAGCACCGCAGACCGGGCACTGCCGAGGTTTGTCGGTGCTAAGTTCCACGTGATGACAATTAGTACACTTCCACATATTATCTACCCCCTTGTAAGTTTAATTCTTTTTCTCAGCGAGGTACTTCTCAGGGTTTTGGTCGAAAGCCTTCTTGCAACCAACAGCGCAGAAATAATATTTCTTTCCCTTATACTCGGAACTAGCTGCTGCCTTAGCTTCCTCTACCTCCATCCTGCAAACTGGGTCTATTGCCATTGAGCACCTCCTTTCGTTAATTGCCAAGCCTGACTGGCTTAAACCTTCTTAGACGCAGGGAATTGGATACCACGGTGATGGAGCTAGCCGCCATGGCTGCTGCGGCCAGTATGGGATTCAAGAAACCATACTCACCCAAGACGAAACGAAGCCCAGAGGGTACACCTATATTCCCGAAGGCAAGATACAATACCCCGGCTGCTATCGGGATTAGAGCAGTATTGTAAGCAAAGGCCCAGAAGAGGTTCTGCTTGATAGTCCTCATGGTCCGCTTGCTCAGCGATATAGCGGTTACCACTCCCATCAAATCACCGCTAATCAGGGTAATATCTCCAGTCTCCATGGCAACATCGGTACCTGTACCAATAGCGATACCGATATCTGCCTGGGCTAATGCTGGAGCATCGTTAATTCCATCGCCCACCATTGCCACCACCTTTCCATCTTCCTGCAATTTCTTGACCTCTCTGGCCTTATGCTCAGGGAGCACCTCAGCCAGGACACGGTCAATGCCTGCCTCTCGAGCAATAGCTTCTGCCGTGCGCCGGTTGTCCCCGGTGAGCATAGCTGTTTCAATACCCATCTTGCGCAGCGCTTGGAGCGCTTCTCTGGCGCCTGGCTTTAGGGTATCAGCCAAGGCAATAATTCCTGCTACCTGGCTATCCCGCCCCAGGAACATTACCGTCTTACCTCCTTCAAGGAGTTCAGCGGCTTTCTTCTCCAGTCCATTCAGGGAAAGGCCTCGTTCTTTCATTAACCTGAGGTTGCCCAGGAAAAGCTTCTTGCCCTCCACCGAAGCCTCTACCCCCTGCCCCGGGATGGCATTAAAATCTGAGGACGGAGATAATTCCAGCTTCTTCTCCAGAGCAGCCTTGACCACAGCCTCACCAAGTGGGTGCTCTGAGGTGTGCTCGGCGGAGGCAGCTAGCTGGAGAACCTCTTCCTGGGAGAAAGAATGAGCAGAGATTATGTCAGTCACCACAGGCTCGCCACGGGTCAGAGTGCCTGTCTTATCCAGGAGAACAGTGTTTATCTGGTGAGCCCTCTCCAGAGCCTCGCCATTCCTGATGAGAATCCCATGCTCGGCTCCCTTGCCCGTGCCGACCATAATCGCGGTGGGAGTGGCTAGACCCAAGGCGCAGGGACAGGCGATAACGAGCACGGCGACAAAGTTGAGGAAGGCGAAAGTGAGGGCTGGAGCTGGTCCCACGAAATACCAGACTACGAAGGTCACGATGGCAATGCCAATCACTGCCGGCACAAAGTAGCTGGCGATAACGTCAGCAAGACGCTGAATAGGAGCTTTGCTTCCCTGTGCTTCCTCCACCATTCTGACGATGTGAGCCAGCGTTGTATCCTTACCCACCTTGGTTGCTTCGATTTCAAGGCTGCCTGTCTTGTTAATAGTGGCACCGATCACCTCATCACCCACCTTTTTCTCCACAGGGATACTCTCTCCAGTAATCATGGACTCATCAACACTGGAGTAGCCCTGGCGAACTATGCCATCAACAGTCACCCTCTCGCCGGGACGTACCAGGATAAGGTCACCAACCTGAACCTCTTCAACGGGAATCTCCCTCTGCTCGCCCTCACGGATAACTAGAGCGGTCTTCGGTTGCATACCGATAAGCTTCTTTATTGCTTCCGAGGTCTGTCCTCTGGCTCTAGCTTCCAGAAAACGGCCAAGAAGAATCAAGGTTATGATCGCCGCTGAGGTATGGAAGTATAAGTGGGGTTCCAGTACGCCAGTGGCAAAAAGGCCGGGGGAAATAACAGCTATCATGCTGTAGAAGTAAGCCACCGAGGTACCTACAGCAATCAGGGTATTCATATCAGAGGTTCTATGTTTCAGCGCGCCCCATGCCCCTCGGTAGAAGCGCAAACCCGCCCAGAACTGCACTGGCGTAGCCAGAGCCCACAATAGATAGGACTTCCCAACAAAGGAAGGACCCCAGCCTAGGGCCATGATTGATGCGGTGAGGATAGCAGCGATGATAAATCTGTTCCTGAGAACTCGAATCTCCCGCTGGGCAGTGGTGGCCACGTCCTCCAGAGCCTGCACCTCGGGGCCAAGTTCATAGCCGGCGTCTTTTACCGCCCGTCTCATGTCAGCCAGCCCCGTTCCTTCCAGATACTCTACGGTAGCCTTCTCCGAGGCCAGATTCACACTGGCTGAAATCACCCCCGGCACGCTGGAGAGAGCCTCCTCTACTCGGGCAACACAGGAAGCGCATGTCATTCCGCTTACCGGGAATATGGACTTCCTGGTGGCGACCCCATACCCCAATTGCGAGACGGTATTTTTAATCCTGGCGAGGTCTACCTTAGTGGGATCGTATTCTATTGAAGCCTTCTCCGAAGCGAAGTTAACGTCAGCTTGTTCCACACCAGGAGTCCGGGCAAGACCCTTCTTGATAGTGGCTGCACAGGTAGTGCAGGTCATCCCAGTTATATGGATTGAAGCCTTGTCAGCCTTCTTGGAATTAGTTTTATCGGCCATTAACCTTTCCCCACCTCACGTCTTCACAGCTTAGATTTCCCAGAACTTGCAGTTTATGGTGAAGCGACCTGAATTTCCACTAAGATGCCGTCTCCTTCCAGCTTCACAACACATTAGTCAATTGCTGGGGCTGCTCTCCTCTCATTACCGAGGCTCGACTTGGCATTCCGCTGCCATCTCAACATACCAATTAGCCCCGCCCTTCCTCTTCCTTCAGCAGGTCATCAAATACATCGGCATGGTATACTTCGTGGTCTCTTATCCGGGTGAGGAGCTCTTTCAGGTCAGGCTCTTCAATTTCTTTGGCAGCGCGGTCATATTCAACCGCCACCTTTTTCTCAATCTCAATATCTGCCCGAAGCATATCAGCGGTCCTGGTGGATTGGTTCACCTTAATGTGTTCAATCCTGGGACTGCCTTTTTTGTCAACCATCTCTTCAGAAAGCCATCCCAGATGCTGCATCTCGTTTATAGCCTGATCCTCCATTTCTTTCTTGACATCCTTGTTGGGCGTCATATAGGAATGGAGAAGGTATTGAAGGATAACGGTATATTCATGCTCGATGCCCCAGTCGAGAACCTGGGCAACCTTGTCCTGCCGAGAGCCCCTTAAATCCTTAGCACCTTCCTTTTGAGCCTTATTCACAAAGTGTTCGAAGTCGCCTCGGTGTGATTTTTCATCGGAAAGAATTCGCTTCAGCAGCCGCCTTATCTTAGGATTGTCAATGGCCTTGATGTGCTCTTCATATAAGGCAATGCCATCTTTCTCCTGAAGCACATCGTTCTTCATCCAATCGGGAACCGAGTCGCCGCTCGTGCGCATGTCTCCCCTCTCGAGGCTGGGAGTGCCGCCAAGATTGACTATGGTCTCAGCCAGCCAGTCAAAATGGCGCATTTCCTCTCTGGCGATAGCTTCGATTTCACATGCCATCTCGCCCTCGCCCATAGCATAGGCGTGGACCAAATATTGAATGACGGCTGCGTGTTCGCCCTCAAGGTCTTGATTTAGTAAAGCAATAATTTTATTTTTGTCCATTTGTCCCTCCTGTGTCGTCCACTTTCTTGGCTATATTCATCGTGATAGACACTTAGCCCTCCTCACCAACAACTTGTTGGTGAGGAGGGTAAGACACTCCCTATATACATTAAATATCGCCTGGAATATTACTTTATCAGCTTGGCTCCCTCTTCACTAAGCTTGTAGCTATCTTCTTTTTGGGCAGCTAAGCCAGCCTGAACAAGCTCACGGAGGCCGCTTCTTACCCTGAATAGCGGCAGCCCGGTATCCCTGGCGATTTCTTCGGGAGACTTTAATCCCGCCTGTAAGGCGCGGAGCATCTTGGAACCTGACTCGGTAGGTTTACCATCAGGGCTAACACATGCCATATTCTCCTCCTATAAAGATATGCCTAGAGTTTTTTCTTACATAGATACCAATCGGTACACTCGTACCCTTGCTTGAGTCTCTCTTCAGCCATTTCCTGCGTGTTCGGTGGCGGCACCACTACCATATCGCCCGGCCGCCAGTTAGCTGGAGTAGCTACAGCATTCTTGTCCGTCGTTTGTAATGCATCTATTATTCTCAGTATCTCATCCATGTTCCTGCCGGTGGTCAGCGGGTAGTAGAGTATTGTCCTGATAATCTGGTTAGGGTCGATTATGAACACGCATCGGACAGTCTCGGTCTTGCTCTGACCGGGGTGAATCATGCCATAGGCCAGAGAAACCTCCTTGTTGAGGTCAGCGATAATGGGGAATGGTATCTTTACCTTGGTTTTCTCCTCCACATTGCGCACCCAGGCAATATGCGAGGAGACACTATCTACACTAAGGCCCAGAAGCTCTACCCCTCGCTTTTGTAGTTCGGGATGAATCTCGCTAAAAGCGATGAACTCAGTAGTGCACACCGGGGTAAAATCCGCCGGGTGGGAAAAGAGAATCAGCCAGCTCCCTTTAAAGTCTTCCAGCTTGAGCATCCCATGAGTGGTTACTGCCTCAAAAGCTGGTGCCGGCTCGCCTATGCGAGGCATGTGACCTGCTTGTTCTTTTATTTCTTCCATGTTTACCTCCTTTTCTAGATTTCCAAACAGTTTTCCCAGACGCCATGTATGTTGCAGTAAGAGACAGCGCAGAAGGCTTTAAATTGCTCCACTGGTACCTGAAACCTGACGTTGGGATTGGTATAGGACGGTGCAAAGGCAGACCTGCCCAGGTCTATTACCTGCCCATCTTTCTTCACTCCATAAAGCTCTATCCAGGCAATATGATGTTCCACAGTATTGGGGTGAGGCACTTCTTTGCCCACTACTACATGGACAATGTCTATACCTGCCTCACCCTTTCCTTTACCAACCTCGATCATTGGGACGTGTTTTTCCTTCCCTTCAGCTTCCTTTCCTTTTAAAATGTCTCCAAATTTCATTTCCCTACCTCCTTAGTTTGTAGGATTAGGCAATTTCCTTTTTTGATCCCGTCACATTTAGCACAGCTTCAACCTTAGTTCACAATTCCATCACCTCCCTACTTCTTGTGTTATTTTCTCAGCAAGCTTCTTTCCAAACTCCTGATAGTGTTTCAAGCCACCTTCGCCATCATCCCCGTATTACCACTTCTGGTTTCATAAATTATTATTGCTTTAGGCATTTTTGCTTCCTCCTTCCAGCAAAATACTATCAAGCAAAGCCATGCGCTTTATGCTTTTCTGCAATTGTGTTAGCTAGGTTATCCAGAGCCTTGAAATCCGCTTCTTTGGGAAATCCCTTGCTGATTACAGTGTCTAGCACCTCCACTTTTAGGTTTGGAATCATTCCACTGAGCTGTTCCACAGCCTTGCTGCCCCAGCCATAGGAGCCAATAATGGAGATGAACTGGAGCCTGGGTCTTAAGGCATTGGCTAGAAATGCCGCATAGGCGATGTTGGGATGTGGACCAACCAGAACTGTAGGCGTGCCGATGACCATAGTGGCGGCGTCCACCAATGTCATGGCCAGTTTCCCAATATCGGTTGCCGCCAGGTTGAACTGCTTAACCGTGACGCCTCTGTCAGCCAGGGCTCCCACAAAATATTCCACCATTTTTTGGGTGCTGCCATGCATGGAGATATAAGGCAAGACCACTATGTTTTTTGGTTCGTCGAATGCCCAGCTATGATAGGCTTTCAGGATAAACTCAGGCCTATCGTGCATGGGGCCGTGGCTGGGAGCAATAATGTCAATTGCGTAGTCCTTTATTTTCTCCAGGTTCTTTTGGATATTCGTTTGGAAGGGCATCATGATTTCGGCATAATATCTCTTGGCGGCTTCATAGACCTGCCCCCCATCCTTGACATACAGGTCGGTTGTAGCTAAGTGGGAACCCAAGAAATCGCAGGGAAAGAGTATTTTGTCTTCCCTCAAGTATGTCAGCATTGTCTCGGGCCAATGAACCCAGGGAGCATGAATAAACTCCAGGGTTTTATCCCCCAACGAGATGGTCTCTTTATCGTTGACCGTTACAAACCTCTCCTCTGGGATCATGAACAAGTCTACGAGCATCCCTTTACATCTAGGCGTGGCGACCACTTTTGCATCGGGATACTTCGCCAGAACCTGGGGGAGAGAACCAGAGTGGTCTTGCTCAGCATGGTTGGCAATAACATAATCTATATTATCAACCCCAAGTTGATTCAGGTGGTTTATCAGTTCATCCCCCATGGTGGGGTCTACCGTGTCAATAAGCGCTGTCTTGGTGCTACCCTCAATTAGATATGAGTTATAACTCGTGCCATCAGGGAGAGGTATGAGTTCGTCAAATAACCGCCTGTCCCAGTCAATTGCTCCAACCGAGTAGATTTTAGGTCTTATTTCTCTTGGTTTCATTTACTCCTCCTTTCAATATTCTAACAGCCTCTTTTCTCCTTCGATCCGCTTTATCTCCGTGATGTCCTGGGTGGCTTCCAGTGTGCCCAGATACCTGCCGGTTTTGTCCCGCACAGCAAAATATCTGATATATACCTTCTTTTCCCCGAGATTTATCCAGAATTCCGCTGAATCCCCCCTGCCACTCTTGAAATCGGACAATATTTGGTTTACTTTGGCCACACTTTGCTTCGGATGACAGTTCTGAACTGATTTCCCAATCACTGAAGCTGGCCGTTTGAAAATTCTCGTTTCGTGCTTATTCCACAATTTAACTAGATCGTTCTCGTCAACGAAAGAAATTTCCACAGGTATTGCTTCTAATATCCCCTCTAACTGTTCTCTGCTCAAGTTTTCTATCATCGTTACTCCATTACTCCTCTATTTTTTCGAACTGGTCCTTGCTTGCTCCGCAGACAGGACAGACCCAACCATCGGGTATTTCCTCGAAAGGCGTCCCCGGCTTTATACCGCCGTCGGGGTCGCCCAACTCGGGGTCATAGATATACCCGCAAACTGTGCATTCGTATTTCGCCATCTTGGATACCTCCTCCTTCCTCTGTTCAATGTAGCTGGGAGCTGTCTTGGGAGTGGTGCCTCTCTTAACCTGACGGTAGTAAGCATAAGTCATTGGTTCACCTTCGCTGAGAACATCCGCTCCCACAAGCTCTCCTATAAAGATAGTGTGGGTCCCGACATCTAGTTGATTAATTACCCTGGCTTCGAGATAAGCCAAGCTATGGTCAAGTACTATGGGAGCCTTAGTTTCACCTAGTTTGTAATTGACATCTTTGAGTTTGTCTACTTCCTTACCCGACTTGAAGCCAAAATGACCGATGAAAGAGAGTGGCGTATCCTGTGATAGTATAGAAGCGGTAAAGACTTTGCTTTCACTGATAAATTCATGAGTCAGATTTTGTTTATTAATACTCACGGCAATGGTTGGCGGGTCAGATGTGACTTGAAACACGGTGTTGGCGATTTGTGCGTTTAGCTTTCCTTGTTTTCCGGATGCCACCACATATAGTCCGTAGCTTAAATTGTGTAGAGCTTTCAGATTCATTGCTAACCTCCCCTCGTCCTTATTTACATAAGGTCCTTTTCACTGGCTTCAATTGCCCGCTGTAATTCGGCACTGAGTAAGGGCGGCAATCCCTCGATATCCACCTTGAGAAACCCCCTGACTATTGTGGCTGTAGCCTCGCTTCGAGTTAGCCCTCGTGCCATGAGATACTCTACTTCTTCTTCAGCTATCTTGCCTACTGCCGCTTCATGGGATAGGTCAATGCCAGCTAAAGTACCTTTAAGCTCGGGTATGGCGTGGATTATGCCCTCTCCCATCAGGATTAGCCCACGACATTCCAGATGACCTTTGACATCAGGGGCATTGCCTTCTATATAACCCCGGGCAACAATGCTCCCTCCGGTAGTTATCGCTCGTGATATGATTTCTGTTTTCGCTCCCTTAGCATCGAGGATGGCCCGAGAACCAACGTCCAGCGATGACCCCGGAGCTGCTACCAGAATACTGTTGAATCTGACAACCGCATTTTCCCCCACACACCTGGCTGTGGGATACATTTGTAGTGAACGGACTGGCTTCGTAAGCACATAATTACTAAGAAATAAGCCATTCTCTTCAATCATTACTCCCGTGCGGGGGCGAACAGCTACCTCTGGATTCCAGCTATGTATCATAGTGAAGGTGACCTTAGCCCCTTTCTTTATGTAGAACTCAGAGACGCCCAGATGCAGGCCGGCTTCTTCGTTAGAAGCAGTGGTACAACCGGTAATGATATGCAGCTCCGAGTTTTCTTCAGCAATGATAATATTGTGCACATTCTGAGCAAGCCGTGCTTTTGCCAGATAGAGACAGGCCTGAACAGGGTAAATGGTCTTATAGCCAGGCAGTGCCCTGATGAAGTAGCCATTATGCTGGTTCAGTTCTATATTGGCAGTGTACTTATCGGTATCCACGGCTACTGCCTGCCACCAGTAGTCTGACAGCCAGTCATACTTTTCCAGAGCCTGGCTGACTGCCATCACTTCCACACCTTCTTGTCTGACCGAACTATGAACTGGAGCGTTATCCATCTGTATAAAGGTCCCTGCTCTCTGGCCCGGGTCATCCAAAATGATTCCTGCTTCCAGCATCCGCTCTCTGGCTTTGGCAGGGAGCTTCGACGGGTCAGCCTGGTATGGTTGTTCCTCGGCTGAGCTAGCATAAATGCCCAAATCTATATCCTCACCAAGGGCTGCTGGTTTGGCTGCTGCTGCTCTGGCTTTATCCTTATGTTTCTCAGACGATGCTGTCTCAACCACTTTGCGCCCTCCTCATAAAACATTTGATACATTCTTCGTAGCCTTTCTCTCTGATAGTGGATAAAATCTCATGAGGATCTCCCTCGCATCCGATTACACCATCACACATGACATAGCCTGTGCGGGCGTTAACATAGTCCAGAATATGACCGGTATGGGTAATGATGAGCCCCATGCATCTTCGTTCAAGTATGGGACAATCTTTTTCCAGCAAGCTATTTAACAGTTCACCGATAAGGGCGATATTTACCAGGTCAACGCCTGATTCAGGCTCATCTATCAATGTTAATGTGGGCCTCTGCGCCAGTAGTTGCATCAGCTCGGAACGCTTTATCTCCCCTCCCGAAAACCCGTAGTTCATCTCCCTATCCAGAAAATCGGCCAGGTTAGCTTTCTCTGCGAGTTGACTGATGCGCTCTTCATGTTCTTGACCCCTGAGGCAGGCAGCCACCATGTCACGCGTTTTTACACCCCGAACCACCGGTGGCCGTTGGAAGGACATACCAATCCCCAAACGGGCTCTCTCATCCAGCGGCAACATAGTTATGTCCTGGCCTTTGAAAATGATTTTGCCTCTGGTTATCCGATACTTGGGGAAACCCATTATCGCCATGAGCAAAGTGGTTTTCCCGCTGCCGTTGGGACCGAAAAGGACATGGGTCTCGCCAAGCTTCATCCCCAAATTTATGTTATGCAAAATCTCCCGCCCTTCCACCTCTACAGTTAGCTGCTCAATGCTTAAAGCAACATCCCCCATGTTGTACCCTCCTATTTGTTTATTTAAGCCCCATCCAATGACCAGTGTTCGCTTTTAGTAAACCACCCCACAGGATCACTGAGATACTCATAGGAATCGAGAAGGGCGAGATGGTGTCCCCGCTCCTCGCCCGCCAGAGTCTTATAGAACTGCTTTTCCACAAGGAGGGTGCTTTGTTTGCTTCGAGAGTGATATAAATTATAAGACCTGACCTCCATATCCATAGCTATCTTGATAGCTTCAAGTTCAGACTCGGCCACTTTAAACTTGCTACCTAGCGCCTTAGTGGCTTCGGCGAACAGAGACTTGATTTTTTCCCCTTTCGCGGACGGTGACCCTACATCAGGCCAATTCTGCCCTCTCTTTAAGGCTTTATATATTTCCTCAAACTTCTTACGGTGAACGTCTTCTTCATTAGCTAGCTGATGGAATAGTTCCTTAGCTAGCTTGTTGCTGCTTTTCCGGCTTGCCTTCTGGTAGAACTCCTTGCCATCCGCCTCCATCCTAACGGCGAGCTGAAGCACCTCTATTGTCATGGCTTGTTCATTTTCCATTTGCTCACTCCTCTTAAAACCTTACGAGCTAATTAATTCCATATCCTGACCACAACAGACTAGAGTACCGCCACCAACCTTGGTCACCGTCACTTCATTGCCACAGACATTGCAGTGATATTTTTCGCCAACCTTTTTAACAGCCATTTAAATTCTCCTTTACAGTATTATTTATTTGCTTAGCCTCTGGAGGTAGCGGTGAGTGCGCCCCTTCAGGGTTATGTAGCATGTGGCCGAAGCCTCGCACTACATCTTTTATCAACCTCAAATTTTTGCCATAAATGGTATACCTGCTCCCCACCTATAAAAACAAGAAGACTACCACGACAATATCTGGCAGTCAAACCTGAATGGATTTGTGCGGACTAGTTTTGCCTGTATCTTGTATACCATCGGCCCCACCCACATAACCTTCCGCTATAAGGCGAGGTAAATAGAGTGATAAGTTTACTTAATAATACAGCAGAGGCCAGTTATTCGTCAAGCAGGTGTACTCGTTCATATGATTAGTAACACCTCTTTTTTTGTCATTGCGAGCACCTGAAAGGTGCGTGGCAATCCGACGAAGTCGTTGCGAGGGCGAAGCCCGCGGCAATCTCATTGGCTGAATTCCAAACATAGGCGTTCAGTAGTCAGCAATCAGCCGTCAGCCGCCTCTAAAATGCAAAGTGTAAAAATAAAAATGCAAAATGACAGAGCAACAGTAAATAAAAAATTAAAGTGCAGAAGGCAAAGGTATAAGCATTTTAAAGTTTTGCGTTTTGAGTTGTCATTTTGATTTTTGAATTTCGATATTGTTTAGCATTTCGTGCTTGGGATTTATCCCTTCCTAAGATCGGGGCTTGTCCTCGACCTCTAGTCTTATTTACCTAGAGCAATTTGATAAACTCGTCATAAGTAAGACTGGCATCTTTGATCAGCCCAGAAAGCAAGCCTTTGGGCATATCACGCTCATGGCGGGGAATAGAAAGCGTGACCGGCCGATTATCCTCGTGGCACATGATGACATGACTACCCGTTTGATGGTCTACATACCAGCCAGCCCTCTGAAAGGCGTTAATAGCCTGGCGCGGCTTAATAACCGGCAGTTTCATATGGGCTCTTTTACTTCCACCCGTACCCTCTCCCTTTCTGGTATCTTGTGTCCGTGCTTTTTGAGAGCAGCCAGGCAGCCCTGAATGGCGTCAGTAATGTTTTTAAGAGCTTCCTCCCTGGTCTGTCCGTAGGAGTGACAGCCTTTGATGGCAGGGGTATAAACATGATACCCACCCTCTTCCTCTGGCTCAAGGACTACCTCAAAATCGTAGACTGTAACTTTTTCGCCCATTGCTTCCTCTCATCCGAATTATAGCACAGCCAACAAATTTCAATCGCCCTGATAGGCTCTTCATTTTTTGCCCTGCTCAATCGCTGCTCTGTAATTCTGAGCCCGGACTTGCCGGGGCGTGGCAATCCCTGGGATTGGGAACCTGTTCCGAGCATAAAAAATGAATACCAGTACGAGATTGCTTCGGCTGACTCCGTCAGCCTCGCAATGACAGGATGGCACTGTCATTCTGAGCCGAAGGCGAAGAATCTTCGAGACCCTTCCTTTTCACTTCGTTCAGGGTCAGGGTGACAAAAAAGGGAAGCTCCATTCCCAATGATATAGCATAGGGGCGGAGATGAACTCCGCCCCTTTTTCCCTGTGTCATTGCGAGGCACCTTTGGTGCCGTGGCAATCTCCTGAGCTTAGCTGTGAACCCGGCGTCGTCTTAGCACGAGCAGGCTGGAGCCCGCCATAATGGCTGCCAACAAAGCAATCCAGGGTAGCAGTACACGCACCTTGTTTATCGGGTAGGTCTCCCAACCTACAGTAGGGTTACCGGAGCCTCCGTCATCGGTGATTTGTCCGGCAACAGCGTCTTCATCTCCTGAACCACTGTTTGTAGGCGTCTTGTCTGTAAGCGTAACCTTTATGATGTTGTCGCCATCGTCATCGCCGATGGGCAACGAATACCACGCGCCAGCCTGGTATTTCCACCATTTACTGCCTACTGGCACGGGCCCTGGCAACTCAATGGTTATAATTACTGTCTGTCCAGAGGCGAGTCCTGTGACGTTGAACGAGAACATTCCATGTGGGAGCGTAACTGGGGCGCCAGGAGGTGTTGGCACAGCTGTCACCGTAATGGTGCCCGCGCTGGGGGTGAAGGAAGCTATGCCTGTCCCTGTATGAGTTAGAGCCTTGCCAGTAGTCCAGGGGTCAAAATCAACATTGGTGCTGACCGAATCACCAGTCCCAGGGCCATTAACGCTTGGGCCGCTATCGTCGCCCCACCAGTTATCTTCGGCGTCAAGAGTTGCTCCACCATCTCGGTTGTTTACTCCGTCGCCACCATTGCTATAAATGCTGTTGTAATTGACAGTATGGCTAGCTGCAGTTCCAGCAGTATTAATTCGGACACCATCCCTACCACTGCCATATATTTCGTTATACTGAATGGCCACGTCGTGTGCGTTACCAGTTCTGATGCCATCGTCGCCAACATTCTTGATTTCGTTGTACTCTACGGTGTTATTCGAACCCACTAAGGAGTAATTGAACATGATCCCTGCACCACCTGAGTTCTCTATCAGGTTATGCTCAATTAGACTATTAGTGATGCCGACAGACCATGCGGCCAAGCCAAGGTACATTCCAACACCACCGCTAGGCCCTATGTCATACAGCCAGTTATAGGACACCGTCAGATTGTTGCACTCGCAGGCAAAGATGCCGGGCGCATTCGTTGTGATAGGCGCCGCGGAAGGCGTTATGATGTTGTTCTTGATGACCACATCGTCCGACCTGACATTGAAAATGTCATCGCCAGATTTGACCGTAAAGCCATCAATTACAACACCGTCGGCGCCATCGAGAATATTGATGGCAAATTCCTCAAGCACATTGTTCCATTCAATTATGGACTCAGCCCCACGCGCGCCAGTGCCAGGGATTCCAGCATTAGCGCCGCTCAGCGTTATCCCATCCCTGGTGTTGTCAAATTCCACCTCCTCATTATACGTCCCCGCCGCCACCATGATGGTGTCGCCCCCAGCAACAGTATTAATGGCGTACTGGATAGTCAGCCAGGGACTTCCTGCACTGCCGGTGTTGCCATCATTACCAGTTGTGGCCACATAGTAGGTAGTACCATTCGCCGCAACCGGCGCCACTACCACCAGGCTGAAGCTCAGCACCAGCGCCAGGGCAAGTAAGATACTAATAATTCTTTTCATTGTCTCCTCCTTTCACGTTCATCTTTATGTTTCACCCCGGAAATATCCGAGGTGTTGATTCACCGCCCACAATCGACCCGGTCCTCCACAGAGGAGACTCCACGGGCAGCCATAATCACTCAGTTCCGTTAACCGCATATCCTCCTGCAAAATTGCCGACCCTCCCCAAAAACCAAAGAAGAGACCTGCGGTAGCAGGTCTCTTCCTACTTTAGTCTACATACCCTCCCTTTCGGTCTGTAATGCGCAGACTCACCGATACTTGGGCGATGCCACGAGTATCCTTGCTAGCAGCGAGCAACGCCGGTGATAGAATATGACGTTTAGCCTTTTTCGATACCTGCCCCTCGCCCATGTTAACCTCACCTGTCACCGCGGTCACGCCCACGCCCCTCGTCACTTATATATGAATCCTATGTATTTCGAAGGTACACGACTGCTGTGTACGATGCTATTTCATAAAAGAATAACAAGTCCTCAAAAAAATGTCAAGACCCTCCCCCCTTTTTTTCTGTTTTTCTTTTTTTGTTTTCTTGAGGGAGCTTAAGAAATTCCTCTGGAGTAAGGTATCCCGGTGCCTGGTGAGGTCGTACGGTATTATATACCCTTTTTCATCCTAGCAAAGCTTGTGTCAGTTCTGCTATCTCAAAGCTTGTGTCTGCTAGTTCATAGAATTCCGCAGTATGGGTTCTTTGTGCTCTTTCCACATGTCCGTTGAGTTCAGTGGTGGCGTCATTGCGAGCCGCGACTTGTCGGGGCGGCGCGAATCCCATAGCCCGCCGAGATTGCTTCGGCACTGGCGTGCCTCGCAAAGACGGGGAGAGGAAAGATTGCTTTGGCTGACTCAGTCAGCCTCGCAATGACAGGATGGAAGTGTCATTCTCCCTCCCCTGGCGAGAGGGAGAACAGTTTTGGGCGACCATGCCTGATAAATCAGGCGACTACAAGAATTTGGAGCAAGACCATGGGGTAACCTGCACCACTACACTTCTCCTAACTGCCTCCCGTAAAGGGAGAAGGATTTTGTACCAGACTATGTGGAAGACTATGACCATATGGTGAGTGTCACTTGTATATCTCAAGCGCCCCGGAGGGATAATGACTGCTCCTGTCGCAGGATTGTAGCTTGCTAACTGTGAGCAAAGCTGAGAGAGAAGTTGGGCGAGATCCTTAAACGGCAAACACGGGCTATTCAATAAGTCTCTTGGGACACATGAAGGAAATGTGGTGAAGAGGTGAACAATATCCCAACCAGGATGTTACCTATAATCTCGCTACCCTGGCGGTTGTAATTCCTCTATTTGCTGTTCAGTTCTTTCAAACAATGACGGGTCTTCTGACAGTCTGATATATAGCTCGAAGCTGGCTACTGTTCTAAGGTTTGCGGCCACCGCGTAATTGGCACAAGAATCAGCAGGGAAAGACGAACTATAATCAGGGTCTATCTCGACGGCTTTACTGTAATCAGCAGTGGCTTTGTCATATTCTTCCCCGGCGAAGTAAGCTACAGCCCGATTATTATAGGCCCACGCATAATCAGGGTCTATCTCGATAGCTTTGGTATAGTCAGCAATGGCCTCGTCATATTCCCCTTGGAGGTAGTAGAGAATACCCCGGCTGTTATAGTCCCAGGCGCAAGGAGGTTTTAGCCTGATAGCCTTGCTAAAGTCAGCAATAGCTTTGTCATATTCTCCTTTGGAGCGATAAGCATAACCCCGGTTCCGACAAGGCTCGGCATAATCGGGGTCTATCTCGAGAGATTTGGTGCAATCAGCAATGGCTTGGTCATATTCCTCCCTGGCGAGGTAAGCTAAAGCCCGGTTATTATAGGCCCAGGCATAATTAGGGTTTATCTCAATAGCTTTGGTATAGTCAGCAATGGCCCCATCATACTCCCCTTTGAGATACCGGACAATACCCCGGTTGTTATACAACTTGTAATCATCAGGGGTAATCTCACTAGCTTTGGTGTAATCGGCGATGGCCTTGTCATATTCTCCTTTAAGACACCATACCCACCCCCGGTTCTTATAAGCCCACGCATAACCAGGGTCTATCTCGATGGACTTTGTAAAGTCGTCAACTGCCTCAGAATATTGGCTTTCGAGGTAATAGACAACGCCTCGGCCATTGTAGGCTTTGGCGAGGTTAGCATCTATCTCGATGGCATAACTGAAGTCAGCAATGGCCTTCTCGTATTCGCCCTTCAGGCGGCGTGCCCAGCCCCGGTTGTTGTAGGCCCAAGCATAGTCAGGGGCTATCTCGATAGCTCTGGTATAATCGCCAACAGCCTTGTCGTATTCCTTTTTGAGACAGTACACATAAGCTCGACTGTTCCATGCGTGCTCAAGGCTAGAGTCTAGTTCCACAGCCCTTGTCAAATCAGTAATAGCATTGTCATATTCGCCTATATTGATGTAGCACCAACCGCGCCATGCATAGGCCTCGCCAAATTCAGGGTCTAGCTCAATCGCCTCGGTGAATTTTTCCAGTGCCTGTTCATACTGACCTTCCCTGGCTAAAGTGAGGCCGTGCTCATAATGCGATGATGGTTGCTGCTGGTGGATGATTACTGAGACTACTAACAACACGACCAGAATGATTAGCCCATATAGAATAGTCTTTTTGACCGTTGCGTTGTTTTTTCTGATGTTCAGCTTCACGAACCCACAAACTGGTTACCCACCCCTATTTTATTAGTTCCTCCAGCGTCTTGTCGCCACTGTCTGATGGGTAGGATGGGTAGTATTCGAGGCCCGCCCGGTGCTCCGGGTCTGGGCCTATGATATCCATGGTGCTATCCACCGCCTCTTTAATGGTCAGGTTCCCGGAGCATAGCTGTCTCATTAGATAGGGAGTAGCTTCGTCTACATAATACAACTCCACGCTGCCATTCCAGGCAAGATAGACCGAGGCGCCTTTCTCAACAAATGCCGGAGCCAGGTCTGTCAAAAAGAGGCCGGAACAGCCCATCATTAGGATAATGGTATCATCAAATCTCCCTTTCATACTTTCGCTGACAAATTTTGGGGGTATACCGAACACCATAGGATAACGTTCGTCAACCCTGGCCATAACCAGTCGGTCAGCTAGTTGTTCGGCTTGATATTTTAACGTGCTATATTCCTCATTGGTAAACAGCACGGTCCTCCCCTTCACCTCCTCATCTTCTGCCAGTAGACCGGAATGAGCTCGAAAAATGATGAGCTTATAACCATGAGTTGGTAGCTGGCGGTAAAAATCAACCGTAATGTTATCGCCCTGGTAGAGGTCAACTTCAAAGCCGTAGTCCTCAAGCTCGTTGGTGACCTCTGTAATAAAGTCCTCGTTTTCTTGAAAGCTAGAAAGCTGATCAACGATTGCTGCTGTGCCGTTCCCCGCGTTATCTGGGGAGGGCTGGCCCATGGGGTAGATACGGACAATGACAACAATGCCGGCAATGGCTAACGCTATAAGCAGCCACGCAAACCAGGGCAAGCGCCTCTTTGTGGGCTTTCCTTTAACTTGTTTCTTAGCCTTTGCTCTGGTCAAAGTTCCGTTTTGCTCGTGTTGTTGGTTTGGTTTAAGCTATCGGTCTGAGAAAAAAGTGCCCCTCACCAGCTTGAGCAATTACCCTCCTAATATTCGCTGAATCCCCTTTTTCTGACGCCAGAAAAGTCCAGTTCGCCAATTTACCTCCATTTTAATCTGTTTTGCCACTTGTATCAATTGGATAAACCAGCACCTGTATTAAAAGGGGAGGGCAAGCCATCTTCTGATGGCTTACCCTCGGTCGTTTCTGAAGCTGGGTTTAGCTTTGAGTCTGGCGACGCCTTAGCGCCAGCAGGCTTACACCAGCGATAATGGCTGCGCCAAGGACAATCCAAGGCACAAGGATAGCTAGTTTGTTTATGGGATAAGCAGTGCCGCCGACGGGTGGCACAGTCACCCCTTCGCCACTCGAAGCCACGATTAGCGGGTTTTCCCCTTCATCAAGGTCGTTTGAAGGAATGTTGAGTGTAGCCGATTTAGCTTCGGTTGAAGTCGGGCTGAATACTACTTCAAAGGTAGCTGAGTCGCCTGGAGAAAGCGTTTGCCCTGAAACATAGTCGTTCTGGATGGAGAACTGATCGGCATCTGCGCCAGTTATAGTTACCGTTCCCACCACTAAATCGTCGGTGCCCACATTGCGGACAGTAAATGTCCGTGGTTCGCTACCTGCTGCGGAATTTCTTACGGATTTCAGTCGTTATTGCCGCCGCCTTGGTTTCTATCATTCTGAGCTCTTCACATCTTGTCATTGCGAGCACCGACTTGTCGGGACGTGGCAATCTCATTTTTTGCGGCGTGAAGGAATCCCTTCCTTCACGATTTTGTGCCGGAGATTGCTTCGGCTGACTTCATCAACCTCGCAATGACAAAGAGAGGAATCAGCCTCGCAATGCTTGCCGCTAGCTCAAGGTGAATTTGATGTCCCGCCTTTTTCCTTTATCTGACTGCCCTCCTGCGGCGATTTCCTAGCAAAGAGGGGAATACCTACAGCTGAGATTATGACAGTAGTTGCGATAACCACTATCACTATCTCGGGATAAAGCCGGGCATTGGGAATGCCCGAGGAAGCAGCTATTTCAGCTACCACGGCGGCGGATAGACCTCGAGGCAGCATGGTAGCTAGTATTCCCGTGTTGGCAAGCAAGCTCCTCTTACCTATGGAAATAGCAGGGACTACTATGCATCTTACCGCCAATAGCACCAAAGACAGGATGATGCTCGGTACAATTACGCTGGGGTCATCAAAGGTTATCATCAGTCCCAAGTAAGCAAAGAAAAATGTCTTCACTATGAAAGATATTTGAGAGTGGAACTTCATCATGGTATTGTGGATCTCGATGGTCCTTTTAGTGCGCATAAATCTGGCAAAATCCATGCCGTTTCCCAGGATTAAGCCAAATACGAGAGCGAAAATGGCTCCGCTGCCTTGCAAACTCTCCACGGCGAGATAAAGTAAGAAAAGGACAGCTAAGGTCAAGATATCATCGTATAGCTCGCCTTCTATGAAGGTCAGCACCCAAAGCCAGGCAAATCCCGCGGCGGCGCCGATTCCCAGTCCTATAAGAAAGCGCATGCCAATAGCTTTAGCAATCGCAGGACCTATATTCCCAGTTGCCCCAGCAGTCATGACTTCCAGGATAACCAGGGCAATCACAATCACCAAGGCACCATTTAGAGCGGATTCTATATGTAATAGGGATGATATCTCAGGAGAGACTTTAACTCGCCCGATAAGAGGCATTACAATAGCAGGACTGGTGCCGCCCACGATGGCTCCAAGCAATAAGCTATTCATCAATCCCCAATCCAGAACGTAGTGAACAAAGGCCGTCGCCGCGATCATGCTGGCCACGATGCCCAGCAAAGCGAGTGCTATTGCCCTGGGAGCGGTGGCTCGAGCTTGGGAAAACTCCAGGCCCAAACCACCGTTAAACAAAATGATGACCAGAGATAGATTGGCTATTATTGGCGTTGCCGGGGCTACCCAGGCTGGGTCTACAATATGTAAGACATGCCCTGCCACGTAACCTAAACCGAGTAGCACTAATATATCGGGAAAACTTATTTTCTTGAAGAGGTAATCCCCTATGAATCCAATAATGAGCAGAATTCCCAGAAACCCCAATATATGTGTAGCTGTCATCCCTTGCCTGCCTTATCTGTCAGGGCCGAAGCGTACCATGCTTAGCTCTTTCCGTAAATGCCAGATCTCATACTTTACTATATCTTTATCTTTGAGAAAACTGCTCTAGACAGTAGCATAGATCCGCCTGAGAATTTGAGTAATACGGTGCTGAATTCTATCCTTCTCTGACAAAGATGGAGATATCCCCTACTTGTGGCAAGACCTGGAGAAAGATAAATCACATCTTTTCTGGGGCGGCCATGCCCATGAGGCGAAGGACTTTAGCCAGGGCAATCTGAGTTGCCTTGACCAGCTTGAGGCGGGACTTGGTTAGCGCTTCGTCTTCAGAGACAACCCGGCATTGCTTATAGAAGCTGTGAAACACGGTGGCTAAATCCTGGGCATAGTAAGGCAGGTGGTGAGGCTCGAGAGTAACTGCCACCTGTTCTACTATTTCGGGGAGGAGTATTAAGCGGCGAATTAAGGTGAGCTCCGGCTCGGTGGTAAGCAGAGAAACATCGCCCTGGCTGTAGTCTATTTCCCGCTGTTCCGCTAAGCGAAGAATGCTGGCAATCCGGGCGTGGGCATATTGGACATAATACACAGGATTTTCCGCTGATTGCCTCTTAGCCAGTTCCATATCGAAATCCATCTGGCTATCAGCGGAACGGGAAAGGAACGAGAAGCGACAGGCATCTGAGCCTACTTCGTCTACCAGCTCCTGTAAAGTAATGATATCGCCACTACGCTTGGATACTTTAACTATTTCCTCCCCACGCCGCAGGGTGACTAGCTGGCAGATTATCACTTTAAGCTGCTCAGGGTCACATCCTAAGGCTTTGAGCACCGCTTTCATGCGAGGGACATGCCCCTGATGGTCAGCCCCCCAGATATCAATCACCCGGTCGAATTTCCGCTCCAGAAACTTGTTGTAATGGTAGGCAACATCCGAGGCAAAATAGGTGGGAGAACCATCGCTGCGCACCAGGACATTGTCCTTGTCCTCGCCCAGGGCGCTTGATTCAAACCAGGTGGCGTTTTCCCTTTTAGCAATATAGGCTCCGCTTTGGAGTAGTTCCATAGCCCTGTTATATTGCCCACCCTGATAAAGGCTTCTTTCTGAGAACCAGGTGTCAAAAACAACGTTTAGCAGCTCGAGGTCTTGTTTAATTCTCTGTAGCATCCTGGCAATCCCAACCTCCGCCAGTTGTGAAGCTGCCTCGCTCTCGGGCAACGATAAAAATCTATCACCCTGCTCCTGAACTATTTCTTTGGCCAGGTCAATCATGTAATTGCCGTAGTAGCCATCCGGGGGCATGGCGGCTTCCTTGTCCAGGCATTGCCGGTAACGAGCATAGAGGGAACGGCCGAAGTTATCTATCTGGTTACCCATATCATTTATGTAAAATTCTTTTTCTACAGCATAGCCAGAGACGGTAAGCACATTAGCCAGGGTACTGCCTAAAACGGCACCACGGCCATGACCTACGTGAAGAGGTCCGGTGGGGTTGACACTAACGAATTCCAGCTGGATCCGCTTACCTTTGCCTAGCTCAATGTCCCCATACGATTCGCCAGCAGCCAGGATGGATTCCACCTCTGTACTCAGCCAATCCTCCCGCAAGGTGAAGTTGATGAAGCCTGGAGGAGCAACCCAAACCTTGTCAACTTGGGGCGGTGGTACTATATGCTCAGAGATTTTTTCGGCAATAGCCATGGGGGACATCCTCATAGCCCGAGCCATCTTCAAAGGAAGACCTGAAGCAAAATCTCCGTGTTCGGGATTTTGAGGATGTTCTATAAGCACCTCGGGCAAAGCAGCTGAGGCCAGAGCACCTTCCTGCTGTGCCTTCAATACAGCCTGCCGTAAACATCTGGCTAATTCTTGCTTGAGCATGTCAAAACAATAAACCCTAAATCCTAAACTCTAAATAGTTTCAAAATCCAAAATCACGATATCAAACCTATTTTGTTTTCTCAAGTAGGGCACCAGAGATTTTCATAAGCTCATCGGCTTCCCGAATTAAGTCAGAAAAATTCCACCGGCTACGATGATACATTCTCCTGTCACAAAGCTGGAGGCATCGGATGCCAGATAAATCATCGCACCTACCATATCATCAGGGTCGGCTATGCGTCCTAGGGGTGTCCTTTTGATCATCTCCCCCTCGTATTCAGGCATAGCCAGGAAGCGGGAGTCGCCGAGACGAGTGTGCACATTTCCGGGAGCTATCGCATTTACGCGGATATTATACTGAGCCAATTCCAGGGCCATGACCTTGGTTACCATTATGACCCCAGCCTTGCTGATTGCATACGTGCCAATATTTGGCTCTGGTTTAAATCCATCCATTGAGGCGACATTGATAATCTTGCCCCCGCCGTGTTCCTTCATTACTTTAGCTGCGGCCTGACTGAGGAAGAATAATCCCTTCAAATTAAGATTTAAGATGCTATCCCATAGCCGTTCATCAACTTCTAATGAAGAGGCCAACGCCGGGCTAGTGCCGGCGTTGTTCACCAGGATATCAATTTTCCCAAATTCATCGGTGACTTTGGAGACCAGGTTGTTTATATCTTCCATCCGACCCACATGAGCTGCTATCGGCAAGGCTTTCCTTCCTAAATTCTTTATTTCCTTGGCTACATTCTCTAGGTCAGGAAGTTTCCTGCTGGCTATCGCAACGTTTGCTCCGGCTTCGGCAAAACCTAGTGCAGTGGCTCGACCGATGCCTCTTGAGCCACCGGTGATTAAAGCTACTTTACCATCCAGGCGATATTTATCAATGTACATAATAAATCTCCTTGGGCACCTCCTGGTGCGTTTTTATGTTCTCCACATTGTAGCTAAATTGGAAAGTTTTTGCTAAACCTTAGCACTTTCCGGGCAATTCTTAAACTGCGCCCTTCCAGATTGTACCTTATTTGGATTTGTTTAGTATCTCGGATTTGGAGTTTAGTATTTAATGAGCATTAGCTCCATTCAGCGCCCCTGGACCATGCTCGGCTCAATTGTTGCCGTAAGGGTTGATGTTCAGCTTTCTTTAAATTGGGGTCTTTTTGAAAAAGAGTTATTGCCTCTCGCCGGGCTAACTCCAAACTGCGTAAATCGGTTAGCTTGGCAAGTTTGAGGTCGGGCAGGCCGCTCTGGTGAGTGCCGAAAAATTCCCCGGGACCTCGTAGCTCTAAGTCTTTCTCAGCCAGGGCGAAGCCATTATGAACTCTCTCCATCAGCTGGAGGCGCTCCCTGGCTTCCGGTGAAAGCTTTTCCGGGATAAGCAGGCAATAGCCCTGTTCTTTATCTCGCCCAACACGTCCCCTGAATTGGTGGAGCTGAGATAAGCCGAAGCGCTCGGCACCCTCGACCATCATGACCGAGGCCCTGGGTACATCAATGCCCACCTCCACTACCGAGGTTGACACCAGAATATCAAGCTCCCCGCCTCGAAAATGGCGCATTACCTCTTCTTTCTCGGGACCAGGCATTTGACCATGGAGCAGTCCCAATCTTAAATCCGGGAAGACCTCCCGGGATAGCCGCTCATATTCCGTTGTGGCGGCTTTTGCCTCAAGTATTTCGGATTCCTCGATTAAGGGACAAATGATGAAAGCTTGCCGGCCATTGCTGACCTGGCGATGGAGGAAGGTATAAGCCTTTTCCCTCTCCTGTGGTTTCAGGCACTTTGTTTTCACTACTTGTCTCCCCGGCGGCAACTCATCAATAACGGAAAGGTCCAGGTCTCCGTAGAGCGTCAGCGCCATAGTCCGGGGAATAGGTGTGGCTGTCATGACCAGAACATGAGGGTTAAACCCCTTTTGCCGCAGGGCGGAGCGCTGTAATACGCCAAAGCGGTGTTGCTCATCTATCACCGCCAGCCCTAATTTGTTAAATTCTACCTCCTTTTGAATAAGGGCATGGGTGCCGATAACAATATCCACTTCACCGTGCTTAATTTTACCGTGCAGGCTTTCTTTCTCAGCGCTGCTGAGGCTTCCGGTGAGCAGAGCGATGGTCAGCGGCCTGGAGAGAAATTCTGTGTAGCACCTGATAGTCCCATCACCAGGCTCGGAAGAGGGTTCCTGGCTGCCAACCTGGGACAGATAGTTACAGATATTGGTGTAGTGCTGCTCAGCCAAGACCTCGGTGGGCGCCATTAACGCTCCCTGGTAACCGTTAGCCGCCGCTATCAGGAGAGCCAGGGTCGCAATTACGGTTTTGCCGCTGCCGACCTCTCCTTGAAGAAGACGTGACATGGCCTTTGCTTGTTTGAGGTCGGTTAAAATTTCCTGCAACACGCACTCCTGTGCCCGGGTCAGAGTGAAAGGCAAGCAACGCAAAAATCTGCTAATAACCTCTCGGTCTATATGAAAGGCATTACCCGGTTGCCCTTCCTGCCAGTCTCGCTTTCTAGCCAGCACGCCTAACTGAAGAAGAAATAGCTCGTCGAAGGATAACCTCCCTCTTG
>CAZZAC010000009.1:0-39644 GCA_964652095.1 uncultured Dehalococcoidales bacterium
TAGGGGCTGATTTCATTATTGGCAGTGGGCACAAAAGCATGGCCTCTGCCGGACCCGTTGGGGTATTGGGGATGAAGAAGAAATGGGAAGAGACAGTGTTGAGAAAATCCGGCAAATATAGCAATAAAGAGATTGAGCTTCTCGGCTGTACTGTAAGGGGGGTTCCTCTAATAACACTCATGGCTTCCTTTCCCTATGTGAAAGAAAGAGTTAACCATTGGGATGAACAAGTATCCAAAGCACAGTGGTTTTCCGCTGAGCTTGAGAAATTAGGCTTTAAACAATTAGGGGAAAAACCACACAGGCATGACTTGCTGCACTTTGACACCCCTGTGCTCTACGAAATCTCCAAGCGCGTCCGAGAGAGGGGATATTTCCTATATAAAGAATTAAAGGGAAGAGGCATTTGGGGACCACAGCCAGGCATGGCAAGGTCCTTCAAACTCTCCACCTTTGCTGCTGATAGGCAGCAGCTAGGGTTTGTTATAGATTCCTTTAAGGCCATCCTGAATAAATATAGTTAGCGTACCCGGGCAAGAATCTCGCGGTGCCTTTGGGCAAAATCTTTTTTCAACTGCTGAAAAGATGCTTGAAATGGCAGAGAGGTAATACTATCCGTGCTCATGATTATGGCGTCCTCTCCATCGCTTGAATAATACTTCAGGCGCCTCCCTACCACTTGGAAGCCATACCTTCTATAAAGTTCCTGAGCTATTTCATTAGAAGCACGCACTTCCAAAGTGACTGCATTAGCATTCACTATCTGCGCCAGTTCAATGGTTGCGATGAGCAAACCTTCGCCTATGCCAAGTCGCCGATAACCATTTCTGACACCAATGGCAATGATATGTGCCTCCCGCATCAGCATCCAGAAGCCAGAAAAGCCAACTATGTCTTCCGATGTGTTAAGACGACGCCCATAACTGAAGAGCCGTTTGAACCAAGGCACTTTCGGCATCGCTTGTCCCTCGGATTCTGGCACATGCTTCTCCTTACAAGCCACTACATAGCGGATGGATGGATTGTCAAGATCCTGCTTATATGCTGATTGAGAGCGAAACACCCACTCACCAGGGAAAGCCTCTCTATCAATTTGGGCTACCTGGGGGATATCCTCATACTCCATAAAGCGGATGATATAATATGTGCCTGGCATCAATTGAAATTTTAGCATAGTATCAGGGTTCTTAACCCTGCTCCCTTCTTCCATTATGGCAGACAATTCGGCGTCTCAGTCCCCTACACTTTTTCACCTTCAAACCTGCACTCTAGTGTGCAGTCCCTCAAATTGATTGTCCCTCGAATTCCAAATCATTCGCGCTAGAAAGCACAGCCGTGCTAAATTATTGCACTGGCCAGAAAGGCTTGCTAAAATAGCCCAAGAATTAAAAGGAGCGAACTGAATTTTCAGGGCGAACTTAATAACCAGGTTGTAGTTATGATAGATTCTCCTGTTTTAGTGCTTAATCAGAGTTATGAGCCCCTTAACTTATGTCGCACGCGTCGGGCCATAGTGCTAGTGTTTCGGGGCAAAGCCGAAGTGCTGGAAAATAACAGAGGTGAGCTTCACTCTGCTAACTGCGTATTTCAGATACCCTCGGTAATTCGACTTGTCTATATGGTTAGTCGTCCCCGCCATCAGAAAAAATTGAGCAGGTCCGAGGTATTTACCCGTGACCAATACACCTGCCAGTATTGTGGCCGTCAAACTAAGGAGCTTACCTTAGACCACGTTATTCCACGGCGGCGGGGTGGAAAGCACGCCTGGGACAATGTGGTCAGCGCCTGTATTCCTTGCAACAGGCACAAAGGCGGACGTACACCGGATGAAGCAAGGATGCGATTGCTGCACCAGCCGCACCCTCCTCGCAATGATGGCTTCTATATTCCCTATCACCTTCTCAATAATCATGGTGAATGGCAAAAATATCTACCCTCTTTGAATTAACTTAACCCCAAAAAGTCTAGTGACTTTTTGGGGACCCCCTCAATTTGCTCTAAGTTTAATCGGGTTCCTAAGAAAACTACAACTTCCCTTCTGGATGAATTAATTCATTCAGAGCTATCTCTTTCACCATCCCATCTTCCAATTGTACTGTTAGCGTTTCCTTTAGTAAGTTAGCGCTGATTACCGTGGCTTTACCCCAGGGAGTCAATACTTCCTGTTTCGGCTGAGGCATCTGCTTTTTCATAGCTGCGTATCCCTTGCTTTCATATGACAGGCAACAAAGGAGTCTTCCACAGATGCCCGATATCTTCATAGGATTCAAGGCCAAGCTCTGTTCCTTAGCCATTTTAATAGATACTGAGGCAAAGCTGGTGAGGGAATTCTGGCAACATAAAGGATAGCCGCACTTGCCTATACTACCCAACAGCTTAGCCTCATCCCTTGCCCCCACTTGCCTTAACTCTACCCGTCTTTCCAGAGCATAGCTCAATTTCCGAACCAGGTCTCGGAAGTCCACCCTCTCCTCAGCGCTGAAGAATATGGTTAGGCGCTCATCCTGGGAATCATAGCGAGCCGCCAGCGGCTTCATCTTTAACCCAAGTTGGGCTGCCATTTCATGGCACTTGCTTAAGGCTTCTTTTTCCAGGTTCCGCCGAGCTTCCTCTAAATCCTCCGCCTCCGCCTGGCGTACTACCTTCATTAATTGCTCGCCTGGTTGGGACGGGGCTTCCAGAGTAATAACTTTAGCCACATCCAGACCACGACCAGTATCCACCACTACATAATCGTTTACTTGCAGTGATATCTCACCAGCGTCACAGTAGACTAATTTCCCTCTAGAGCGGAATTTAACTCCAATTATGTTAGCCATCGAGATATATTATATTCTAAACCGGCAATGACATTCTCGTTCAGGATTTTACACTCAGCTTTTTCCTGGGTAAATTGAGCATCAGCCATTCTAATGCTAAACGGGGATTAACATTCTTAGAAATTTCTTCCTGTAGCAAGCAAAGATTAGCAAGAAACCCTTTAATCTCGCCCAGACTTAATCCCCTGGCTTGTTCTTCCAGAGCTATCTCATAATCTACATTGATGATGGCCTCCTTGCAACCACCTTTAATGAGCATCAAATCACGCCACCAGTCGAGCCAAATCTCTACTATTTCTGCCCCGGCTCTCCGGTTCTGGCTAAACTGGCTTGCTAGCTCTTGGGCATAGGCAAACTTTTGCTCTAAGCTGGCACTTAATAAAGAGACCAGCCTGGCTATCCTTTGGGAACGCTGCTCTAATATATCGTCATTTGCCAAAGCGGACACTGCCCAGCCAAGGCGACCATGGCACAATTGAGTCAGAAGCTTCGCTTTGTTAGCATCAACCTTATACGAGTTGACGAGTACCTCCTGTACTCGCTCTGATGACACAGGCTTCAATTCCAGCCGCTGACAACGTGAAATAATTGTCGGCAAGAGGTGCTCTTCCTCAGCAGCTAATAAAAGCCAGACTACCCTTTGCGGTGGCTCTTCTAATATCTTGAGCAGGGAATTAGCTGCCTCAGTAGATAGATATTCAGCGTCATCAATGATAAACACTTTGCACTTACCTTCATACGGTGGCAGGTTGGCTAAGCGTTGCAGCCCTCGAATATCATCGATGCCAATCTCCGTTTTAGAATCCAAGCCAATAGGGGTGACATCGGCGTGCTTGCCCTCTAGGATTCGCTGGCAGGAGCGGCATTGACCGCAAGGTAGTTCGGGGCCATCGCAATTTAAGGCTTGCGCCAAATTGATGGCTAAAGTCCCTTTGCCCACATGCCGCGGCCCTACCAAAAGATAGGCGTGGGCTATAGCATCGGTTTTAAGACTGTAATCCAGCAAAGATAAAATCTTATCCTGTCCTATAACTTGCCACATCTTAAATCAGGTCCAGACTCATCATATCCTGATAAGTTTCCCGGCGCCGAATAAGGCACGCTCGACTTTCTTTCACCATAACTATAGCTGGCCTGGGCAGGACATTATAATTGCTCGCCATGGGGATGGAATAAGCGCCACAAACTGGAATAGCTATGATGTCACCGGGATGCACTGAAGCCAAACTTGCATCCCTTACTAAGATATCACCAGACTCGCAGAGCTTACCAGCAATGGTAATTATCTCTCTTTCTGCCTCTAAAGCTTTGTTAGCCACAAAAGCTTCATATTTAGCTCCATAAAGAGCCGGACGGATGTTGTCGCTCATGCCACCATCGATACAGACATATTTCTTTATGCCAGGTATCTCCTTTATCGCCCCGACCTTGTATAATGCCACTCCGGCCTGGCCGACAATTGCCCTTCCTGGCTCGATAATGAGCCGGGGGCGACTCAATCCCAGTCCCGAAATAAGACTATTCAGCTTGCCAGTTACAGCTCGGGCGTAGTCAGCTATTGTGGGCACCTTGGAATCCAGAGTATATGGAACGGCAAAACCACCACCGATGTCGAATTCGCTGAGGTTAAAGCCAAATTTCTTACCCATTTCCTGGGCAAAGCCAAGCACAAGCTCCATAGCCAGCTCATAAGGCTGGACCTCGGATACCGGGGAGCCGAGATGGAAATGAAAGCCCAAAAGGTTAAGGTTGGAGGCTGACAAAGCCTGGTTTACCGCCTCTTCAGCCTGCCCGGTAGCCAAAGGAAAGCCAAATTTGCTCTCTATCGTCCCGGTAGTAGTATATTGGTGAGTGTGGGGGTCGACCCCGGGAGTGAGGCGAAGCAAGATATTCTGGCTAATCCCCCTCTCCCCAGCCAATCTATCAAGCAATTCAAGCTCATAGAAGTTGTCCACCACGATTCTGCCAACCCCCAAATCCAGGGCCAGATTTAGCTCTTCCGGCGTCTTATTGTTGCCGTGGAAATAGACCTTGTCAAGAGGAAAGTCTACTGAATGGGCGATGCTAAGTTCTCCCCCGGAGACGACGTCGAGTCCCAGGCCTTCTTCCTTAAATATAAGAGCCAAAGCCTTGCTTAGGAAGGCTTTAGAAGCATAAATGACCAGGGTATCAGGATAATGTTTACAGAACTCGTCTTTAAATTCACGGCACTTATGACGGAGGGTGAGTTCGTCGAAAAGATAGAGCGGCGTGCCGAATTCGTTAGCCAGGTCAACAACATCGCAGCCGCCGATGTAGAGATGGCCTTCTTTACTCATATCAGCGGTTAAAGGGAAAAGGGCTAGCTCAGGTGCCCTGCTTGTGTTCATGTTGATATGGTAGCTTGTAATGCCCAGGTAAGTCAAAAGTCTTGAATGAATTCTCGACGGCTGGTTAGAAAGCAAGGGGCGGGCGAATTCCGCCTAATGTTTTTGGGCTTTGCGAAGCTGCCGAAGGCATTTAGGTTGAACGAAGTGAGCCGCAAAGCCCGTGTTAGGCGAAGCCTGCCAACTATGATCCGCCAATAAGACCAACCTCTTTCAGCCATCTCTCGAGAGGGAGCTTAATAGTTCCTTTTATATCAGTGATGTCAAATTGCTCTCGTAATGTGCCGATAATATCAGCACGCAGATTACGAAAACCCACATCAGCTAATAAAAGAACCGGCTTGCTGAGAGCTCGCATAAAACCATATTCGAGAGCAACATTCGGGTTGAATTCGTCAGCAACGCGGTCTTCCAGAATTGCTATCCCAAATTTGCAGCAAATCATATAAACGCAGACGTTGTTCCAAAGGTTTCGATCCCGGAGATACATCTTGTCGTCAGCCCTGACGGGATTCAGATTATATTCTCTGAGCACACTGCGTAGCTCTCGATCAAGTTCTTCGAGAAGACGATTGCCGGTGACAAAACGAGTCATGATTAGGATGTTGCGGTCATAGCGCTGATGATCCTTAAAAAACCTTTCGCACTCGTCTGCCAAAAATAGGTAGCCTGGAGGAATGAAGAATTCGCCAACAATATCAAATCCCTTAAGATGATAGAAATGCTGTGTAATGTTAAACTCTATCTGCCTGTGCCACAGCTGTTTGTCAGACTCAGCCCACTCCGCCCAGTCATTCTCTACATTAGGCCCTTTGTCAACAATCGGAATAATGATTACCATATCTTGAGCTTTAACAGCGAACTTGCTTCGCATGTATGACTGCCACACGCCTAGGTTAGCCAGGGTCGGAGCCTCGGTTGGAGCATTCGGATCCTCTAAGGTCTTGCGGCTGCCGACAGCGGGGATCCCGGAAAGCTTGTCGCGAAGAATCACGATGAGGTGCGTTGAATTCCAAATGTAGCCCTCAGAATCGAATGAACGTAGAAGAGGCCACCTGTGCGCCTCGTGAGCAAAATTGGTCTGCACAACTTTTTCGACTGACCCCTGCGATGCAAACGCCCAATCAACAAGGAAGTGTTTTCTCATTTTTGGGTATCGTTCTGTTTTGGTTGGTAGCCACTCAACTACTGCCTCCTTTTGATAATGGGGATAAGTCCGAAACCAATGAATACTGCTCCCACGCCCCCTATGCTGAGGGACAACAAGTAATTCACTATCCCTGTCCAGTACCACGTGTGACACTGAATCGGTTCGCGAATGAGAATGGCGAAAGCCCCAGATATTATTACTAGCCCTAACCAGATTCGCTTGACTTTTAACGAAGGTAAAACATATCTCTGCATGGTTTAGTAAATCCTCCTCCAGCCTTTGCGGTGTTTCCTTGTGAGGCGTTCGCCTTTCCTATCCGAGTAAACGCTCTTGCTTATCGGCAATCTTCTCTGGAAAGGTTCTCTCGGTCTTTTGCGCTTGAAAGCCCCTGCGGTGCTCACCTTCGGCTGTTCTAGCTTCATGCGTGGCGATATACGCCTTGCCCTTTCGACCTCCAAAGGCACTGGCATATTCACCACGTCTGCCCATGTCTTGACGTCATAACGTAGCTTGGCTTTCTCTGCGGGTGTCTTGCCCTTCAATGCTTCGTGTGGTTTGAGGAAGTTATAATAAGTGAGAAAGCCCTTTGAGAACTCAATCAGCGTGTCAATATCCCGAAACGCCTTCATAACCTTTGTCCGCTCTTTCAGCGTCTCGTGGAAGCGTTCTACTCGGCTAGTGCTTTCCTCGCTTGCCCTCACCTTGAAGGGCGACCCTTGAACGTGCTCTGTGTAGCCACCTAGAGCGGTGAAGATAGCATCGGGGTATGATTTCATCTTGTCCGTGAGTATCACATTCGGCGGTTTACCCGCACGTTTAACTGCGTCTTGGACTAACCGCTTGGCATCCTCAGTGGTGCGGGTGAGTGATACCCTAGAGGCAAGCAGAAAGCGGGTGTCGGCGTCTATGATGTCCCAGAACCAGACCTTGACGCCCTTGTCCAAGTCAATCATCGTCTCATCGGCAATCCACGTGCTACCCACCTTCGGTTTTGCCTTTGCGAAGTGTTGTGCTGCGGTGTCGGTGTACTTCTGAACCCAGCCAAAGACTACGGACTTTGAAGGGTAGTATCCTGTCTGTTGGCGTATGTGGTTACGAATGTCCGTGATGCTGCTGCCCGTGTAGTACATGGCGACTGCGCCAGCTATATCGGGAGCGGGTGACTTCATGTGGAATGGGGCGCTATCAGCCTTGAACTTACGCTTACAAACGTTGCAATAGTAACGTTGCACGCCTGCGTAGACACCGTATTTGATGACCTTCTCAGAACCGCAATGTGGACACATTATTTCACTATTCATTGCTTATCTTTTTTAATGCGCCGCCCAATAGCTAGTAATAGCCCAAAAAGCACATCCAATGTTATTGCATCTTGAATTTGCTCGTCATTTGGCATATAGCCGATTCCCCCATCCTTAATAGAGCCAAGCGTAGCCATTATCTGTGTTGTTGTGAACGGCATTAGTACGAAGCATACATCCTGTAAAGAAGCAAAGGCATCCCATTTATCCCAATCTTGAGCCTTACCTAATGCTGTCTTCCTAGTCTTAAATGTCCCGACGTGCCTACCATCTGGGGCATTAACACGCCATGCGTTTGCGCTTTCTCTTGTGACTGTTCCGCCTGCTAACTCATATACTCTTTTCACCTTAACTCCTCACCAACCAAAACAGAACGATACCCATTTTTCACCACTCACCAAGGTTTCGCCTAACACCGGTATATGCGAACTGCAAGTTTCCTTAATTTGATTTACCCACTGCCATGATAGTATTTCCTACCACGCCCTTACCATAAGAAATTTTACCACAATCGCCTGGTTCAGATTAACGCTTTAGCTTCTCTACTACAGCGTCGGCTACCTGGCTGGTGCCTACCGCTGTGGCGGGGTCGAGCTTCAAATCATAGGTTACATCCTTACCCTCGGCTATGACCTCAGCTATAGCGCTTTCCAATGTATCGGCGCTATCCTTTTCCTGCAGGTAACGCAGCATCATCACCCCGGAGAGCATCGTAGCCATGGGATTGACTTTATTTTGCCCGGCGTATTTAGGGGCGCTTCCGTGGGTAGGTTCAAAGATAGCTATTTCATCCCCGATGTTGGCTCCGGGAGCTACGCCCATGCTGCCGACCAGCCCGGCACAAAGGTCCGAAATTATGTCGCCGTACAAATTGGGCAGCACGAGAACGTCAAACATTTGGGGCTTCCTGACCAGCTCCATGCAGGTCGCGTCCACAAGCATATCGCCAAATTCTATGTCGTTATACTCTTTGGCAACTTCCCGAGCAGTATCCAGGAAAAGTCCGTCGGAGAATTTGAGTATGTTAGCCTTGTGAACCGCAGTAACCTTTTTTCTGCCGTTCTGTCGGGCATATTCAAAAGCAAATTTGACAATTCGCCGGCTAGCTGTTTGAGATATAACCTTCAGGCTCACAGCAGAATCTTTCCTTATTTCCTTTCCGATAGCACGAGAAACGAGGGCGAGTAACTCTGTTGTAGGTGTATCACCCCTGGCAAATTCGATACCGGCATAGAGGTCTTCGGTATTCTCCCTGACCACTACTATATCCACGCCTTTGAACGGCGTGTTTATACCGGGGTACACCTTATAGGGACGAAGACAGGCATAAAGGTCTAATGTCTGTCTCAAAGCGACGTTGACGCTCCTGAAGCCAGTGCCTATGGGTGTGGTCACCGGTCCCTTGAGGGCGACCTTGTTTTTCCTTATGGACCTGAGAGCCTGGTCAGGTAGAGGTGTGCCAAACTTATCTTGAGCCTGACCGCCTATGATAACAGTGTCCCACTGGAACTTGACCCCCGTAGCTTCCAGCACCCGCCGTGTTGCTTCAGCCACTTCAGGCCCTATGCCATCGCCAGGGATGAAAGTTACTTTGTGCTGCATCTCTTATATCGTAACACAACTCTAAAAAGAGATTCTTCGCCACGCTTAGAATGACAACCGGAATGGTTATGCCTTATAGCTTGAAGCCCCTATGCTTTTGTATATAAGGGATAAGCCCGCCCTCTTTAAGGATGGCGGACATTATCGGCGGCATCTTGCTACAGCTTAATGTAATACCAGAGGTCAAATTAGCAATCATACCACCGGTCAAATTTATCTCCAGTTCATCGCCGTCGCTGATTTTATCGGTATCGCAAAGCAGGACAGGCAAACCCTGATTTATGGCGTTCCGGAAAAAGATGCGTGCTGCCGATTCGGCTAAAATAGCGCCTACCCCCAACATTTTGATTACTACCGGAGCATGTTCCCGACTGGAACCCAAACCAAAATTTTTTCCCGCAATGAGAAAATCACCCGACTTTACCCTTGAGGCGAATCCAGGCACAGCGTCCTCCAGGACATGCTTGGCGAGTTCAGGCAAGTTGCTCCTCAAATGGGCAAATCTGCCGGGAATAATATCGTCGGTAGAGATGTTATCACCCAGTTTAATAGCTTTACCCTTTAGCACCAAATCAGGCATCTTCATCCTTCCTAGAAACTAAAAGTCAAAGACAAAAAATCAAAATGACAAATCAAAGTGTAAAAAGATTTCATTTTTAATTTTTGCTCTGCATTTTTGCCTTTTGCATTTTTCTTTTTTATATAATGTCTCTGGGGTCAGTAATTTCGCCCCTTATGGCTGAGGCGGCGGCAGTTGCCGGGCTAGCCAGGTATATCATAGCCTCGGGGTTGCCCATTCTTCCCTTAAAATTACGATTGGCGGTGGAAAGGCAAACCTCGCCATCTCCCAACACCCCCTGGTGGAGACCGAGGCAAGCGGCACAACCCGGCGGTAGAATAGCTGCTCCAGCTTCAATTAAGCTCTGGATATAGCCTTTCTCTATAGCTCGAATGAGCACCTGCCTCGAAGCTGGCGCTATAAGCAATCTAGTACCGGGATGCCTCTTCTTGCCCTTAAGAATCTCAGCAGCCACAGCTAAATCCTCCAAACGTCCGTTAGTACAGGTGCCAATAAATGCCTGCTGGATTTTGACCCCTTTTACTCGAGTCACTGGACGGACGTTATCCACAGCGTGGGGAAGCGAGAGCATTGGCTCAAGCTGGTCGAGATTCACGGGTATGACCTGCTCGTAATTTGCCTCAGCATCATCGGGATATAGCGGCTTGTAATTTTCGCCCCGTCCATATTCCATGAGGAATTCCTGGGTGATTTTATCAGCGGGAAACAGGCCAACCTTGGCCCCAGCTTCCACAGCCATATTGGCGATAGTGAGACGCTGCGGCATAGTCATCTGAGCCAAGGCCTCACCACCAAATTCCAAAGCCTTGTAATTAGCACCATCAGCGCCAATCTGGCCAATGAGATACAGAATTAAGTCCTTGGCATAAACTCCCCGAGGAAAGACGCCATTGAGCTCAATGAGAAAACTTTCCGGCACCCGAAACCAGGTTTTACCTAAGGCTAAGGCTACGGCAACATCGCTGGAACCCATGCCAGTGGCAAAAGCTCCTAAAGCACCACCAGTAACAGTATGAGAGTCCGCACCCACAATGATATCCCCTGGATTGGCGAAATTTTCCACTACCAACTGATGACATATACCTTCGCCTACCTCGTAGATGCGACAGCCTGTTTCCTCAGCGAAGCGGCGCAGAAGGATATGGTCATTAGAAAGCTGCCGAGCAGGACTAGGAGCAGCATGGTCCAGGAATATTATTGTTTGTTGCGGCTTGGCCAGAGCTTCAAAACCGCTTTCCTTAAACTGTCTTATGGTGAGGGGTCCAGTAGTATCCTGGACAAAAGCCAAATCCACATCAGCAATCACGACGTCCCCGGCTTCGGCCTCACTATGCGATTTAAGGCTTAGAATCTTCTCGGCTAATGTCTTGCCCATTCTTATTGTCCCACTATTTTAATCGTTTCCTTCTGCTATAATCAATAACATGCCTGATTACAACCCAAGCAAGCTAGGTTCCACCCGATGCGGCAGGAGCATCTTTTACTGGGGCCAGCGAACTTATGTCATGGGCGTGATAAATGTTTCTCCGGATTCCTTCTCTGGCGATGGACTGGCAGATGTTGAAGAAGCCATAGCCAGGGCAGAACGATTAGCCTCCGAAGGAGCTGACATAATCGACATCGGCGGTGAATCTACACGTCCTGCCTCAGCTCCGCTTTCACCCGACGAGGAACTACAGCGGGTGATTCCTGTTGTGGAAAAGATAGCTCAGCAGATATCGGTGCCACTAAGTGTAGATACCTATAAGCTGGAAGTAGCCCGTCAGGCTTTAAATGCCGGAGCCGACATGATAAACGACATCTGGGGACTGCAGAAGGAGCCCAGGCTGGCCGAGTTAGCAGCTCAAAAAGGTGTGCCAATTGCTTTGATGAGTAATCAACGTGATTCCCCATGCCGCGACATTATGTCAGCGGTTATTTCCGATTTGAAAAGAGCCATCAAGCAAGCATTAGACACAGGAGTGCCCTGGGAGAATATCATCGTCGACCCGGGCATAGGTTTCGGCAAGACACAGGAGCAAAATTTGGAAGTTTTGCAGCGCCTGGAGGAACTCCAGGCGCTGGGCAGGCCTATCCTTCTGGGTAGCTCACGCAAGTCTTTTATAGGCTGGGTGCTCGATTTAACTCCTGAACAAAGGTTGAATGAAGTGGCATTCGTTCCACCCGGCGACCAGCGGCTGGAAGGAACGGCGGCCACCATAGCCATCGGCATCGCCAAGGGCGCTGATATTGTTCGGGTGCACGATGTCAAGGAGATGGCACGCGTGTGCAAGATGAGCGATGCTCTTGTGAGAGGCGTGTAAGCGAATTGGCCATTGCCTATCTTTGTCTGGGCTCAAACCTGGGAAAGCGGGAAGAAAACCTCTGCCAGGCTTTAACACTGCTTCCTCCAAAAGTAAATCTTGACGAGGTCTCATCCATTTATGAAACCGAGCCAGTAGGCTACAAGGAGCAGCCGTTGTTCCTCAACCTGGTTTGCCGAATTACCACCAATTTGCCTCCTGAGGAGCTTCTCCATCTCGCTAAAGACATTGAAACCAGAATGGGCAGAGTCCCCAGCGGGCAAATAAATTCACCTCGCCCTATAGATATAGACATCCTTTTCTATGACAACAAGGTTATGGAGACCCAGAACTTAACTATCCCGCACCCCCGCTTGAAAGACCGGGCTTTTGTTCTTATACCATTAGCTGAAATCGCCCCGGACTTGGTTCATCCCAAGCTGGGCAAGAGTATTGCCCAATTAGCTAACGATGTTAAAGGACAAAAAGGGGTGCGAAAATGGTATTATATGAAATGACATAAATACCTGCGGATGGCAAAGGATACCAAAACAGGAGGCTAACAATGGGAACTAAGGGAAGAAAGAATGTTAAAAAAACCAAGCAGACCAAAGAAAAGAAGAAATAGGAAGGGATAGGGTAAATATTAAATACTAATTTCTAAACTCTAAACAATATCAAACGCCCAAAATCCAAAGGAACTAAACCGTTTAGAACTTGAATTTTAGATATTATTTAGGGCGCGATATACACAGGAGGCATTAATGTATCAACTATTTGTGGAAGAGCACTTTGATGCCGCCCATTACCTCCCGAACTATCATGGTAAGTGTGAAAAACTACACGGCCACCGTTTCAAGGTAGTAGCTCGTTTAGAAGCAGCCAGGCTCGATGAGACTGGCCTGGCTTACGATTTCGCCCAGCTAAAGCAGCACCTGAGGGAAGTCCTGGCTCGATTCGACCACACCTGCCTGAATGATGTATCCCCCCTTGATAAGATTGGACCCTCCAGCGAGAATATTGCTGCCACTATATATGATGCGCTCCAGCCCCGTTTTTCCAGCTCTCCGGTGAAGCTGGTGAACGTAGAAGTTTGGGAATCGCCCACAACAGGGGTGGCGTATAGCCCTTAACGAACCCTGATTCGCATCTGGACGGATTTAACCATGGCTCCCGGGGAAACCGCAGGATTTTCGCGGAATGGTTTTGAGCTAAGTTTGCTGCTCCGGCGGTAATAAATTGGGAATTGTATCTACAATGGGGTAGGAATGGTTGCAATTAGAGCAATAAAGGGAACCCCTGACTATTTCTTCTCCTTCTTCTTCATCCACTTTAAGCTCCAAATCCCCTTTACATACGGGACAGGCTAAGATTTGCATCAATTCTTTTTTCATTTCAGATTCCAATTATATCATATTAGCAGCGAAACTAGGAAAGTGCTATAATATTCGGCAGGAGAATAAAATGACAATCCAGATTAAAAAGACTTACAGGGGCTTAAATCCTGGGATGCTCTGCGATGAGGTACAAGGCTTGTTGCAGAAACGAGGGATTATAGCTGTTGAGACTGAGTCGCAAACATATGGTCTTCCCAGCGGCGACACTCAATCGCGTACCACGTTGGCATTAAAAACACAGGCCGAGCAAGAGGAAAACCAGAAGGACTGCGGCAGGGTACATATTCTAGTCTCACCACAGGGCGAAACAAAAATGCTCCTTGACGTAGATGAAACCTTCTTCCCCCAAGAAAAACTCTCTGCTTTTCAAAATGACCTCGATTTTATCCTCGGCCCATACGAAATTAAGTGGTAAACGAGCAGCTTTCAGACCAGAACCAACTTGCCAGGGAAACCAAGCAAGTACGAAGAGAAAGGCGGCGAGCAAAGGAAAAGGCCAGGATTCCCCAGCATGGCAAGAGCCTGGCAAGAGTATATAAGGACGCTGTATCTAAGAGAGCCAAGACCACGAAAGCCCCCAAGCAGTCAAGCTAAAGCCTAGTGGTTGTTATGATAAAGAAATTCCTTCTCAGAGGTCCAATCATAGTCCTGCTTTGCCTGGCAATTGGCTTCGCCATAGTTTACGGCGGCGGGTGGCTGCTCCAACAATTGGGGTGCTCAGGGCATTGACTCCAAGTTCTGCCTGGGTTTGAAATGGCTAAAACGCCATTCATTTTAATGGGCCCGGCGTTTTGAGCAGATTGCAGAGCACTGCTCGCATTCATTGTCGCACGGCTCAGCATGAATGGTTACATTAGCCTCGCGGAGCACGTTTTGTATTTCGGCCTCAATCTGGTCGCATATTTGATGAGCCCGCTCCAAACTAATGTCCCTGGCCATTACCAAATGAAGGTCTATATAGATCTGGCTTCCAGCCCGACGTGTCCGTAGTGCGTGGAAGCCGGATACCTCGCGGCTGTGTTTCCTTAAACAGTCTTCGATAACTGCCTGTTGTGAAGGAGGTAGCGTTTCATCAAGCAGTCCGGATATCGGCTTACGGATAGTATCAAGAGCTACTTTCAGTATGTAACTAGCAACTCCGATAGCAATCACAGAGTCAATAATATTGAGCCCGGTGAATCGTACTATTGCCAGTCCCACCAACACGGCTGAGGCGGAGTAGACATCAATGGCAATATTGCGGGCATTAGCCTCCAAGGCTACAGAGCCAGTGGTCCGGGATACACTTAGTAGATGCCGAGATAGGAAGATACTGACCACTATGGAAACCGCCATCACAGCTATTCCAGCTTCGGCTAGTTCAATGGGTTCAATGCTGGAGCCTTTTATTATCCGGCCTATTGCCGAATAGATTATCAGTCCGCCAGCGATAAAGATGAGAATTCCCTGCACAACGCCAGCAATGTCCTCTACCTTACCATGACCATACGGATGTTCGGCATCAGGTGGCTTAGCCGCAATGCGAATAGCAAAGAAGGTGATTATTCCGGCAAACAAATCGAATAAACTGTCGGCTGCCTGAGCCAGTATGCTGATACTGCCGGTCAGCCAGCTAACGACCACCTTAAGTATTATTAAACCGACGACTACACCAATCAGTAGCTTGGTAGCCCCGGCCTTTGTCGAAAACATTTTTACGCTCTCCTGCATTCCCTGATATAAAACTACAGGGAACCAGAAGTTTACAGCGATATTTCAGCTAAGGCAACTGTTATCTAGTATTTCCCGGCTTCGTCACCATGTAATGCAATAGGGCTGTAAAGCAAAAAACAATTGCTTCAAGAGTGCCGACCAGGGCTGGAAGAGTTCTCAGTAAATAGGTTAAACTGGCTGATTATGGATGACCCTGTGGGCAAGGGTACCAGCAAAGGAGCGGTACTTCTTGTCACCACGATGGCTTCCTTTCTCTTTCCCTTTATGCTCTCCGCTGTAAATATTGCTCTCCCTTCAATCGGGAAAGAGCTATCATTGGATGCAATCACGTTAGGCTGGATTGCTACCGCCTACCTCCTGTCTTCGGCAACCCTTCTTGTTCCCTTCGGCAGAATAGCAGACATATACGGCAGGAGGAAGATTTTCACCTGTGGCATAGTTATCCTCACGCTCTCATCCCTCTTTTCGGGAATGGCAAACTCCGCCACTATGCTTATTTCTTGCCGGGTTTTCCAGGGAGTCGGCGGTGCCATGCTTGCCGGAACCGCAGTAGCATTGCTTACTACGGTATTTCCCGCCAACGAGAGGGGGAAAGTCCTGGGGATAAATGTCGCGGCAACATATATTGGCCTTTCCCTGGGTCCAGTTTTGGGCGGGGTCCTGACGCAACATCTTGGTTGGAGGAGCATCTTTTTCCTAAGTGCGCTCCTGGGATTAGCAGTTATCGGCGTCGTTTTATGGAAGCTAAAAGGTGAGTGGACCGGGGCAAAAGGCGAGAGATTTGATCTTGCCGGCTCCGTAATCTACATCCTTGGGCTTGTAGCGCTGGTATACGGTTTTACTCGCCTGCCGGCGATGTCAGGAGTGTGGTTGATTATCGGAGGCATCATAGGGCTTTCAGCATTCACCAGATGGGAGATGAGAACAGGAAGCCCGGTCCTGGACATAAGCCTCTTCAAAAACAGCAAAGCCTTTACCTTTTCCAACCTGGCAGCGTTGATTAATTACAGTGCCACATTCGCTGTATCTTTCCTCATAAGTCTTTATTTGCAGTATGTGAAGGGATTCAACCCTGAAAGTGCCGGCTTGATTCTGGTCGCCATGCCCGCTATGCAGGCTATTTTTTCACCGCTGGCCGGCAGGCTCTCGGACAGGATTGAACCGAGGCTAATTGCCTCAGTAGGAATGGCGTTGACAACTATAGGACTCGTCATCTTCATTTTTCTAAATGAAGAAACCCCCTTGGGGCTCATTATAGGCAATTTGATCCTGATTGGTTTCGGCTTTGCTCTTTTCTCGTCTCCTAATACCAACGCGGTTATGAGTTCTGCGCCAAAGACAGCTTACGGGGTAGCTTCGGCAACGCTGGCAACGATGCGGCAGGTTGGTATGGTCCTCAGTATGGGAGTCGCCATGTTGATGTTTACCCTATACATCGGGAGAGTTCAAATTACACCCGAATACTATCCGCTTTTCCAGGAAAGCATGAAGACAGCGTTCATCATTTTCGCCGTTCTCTGCTTCGGCGGCATATTTGCCTCACTCGCCAGAGGGAAGGTGCGATAGTCCCTCATGTCACTGCGAAGCAGGAGCCTGCTATAATTAGACTGAGGAGCCTCCCTTAGAGATTGCTTCGTCGCTATTGCTCCTCGCAATGACAAAAAGAAGTGTCACTAAGGTACTGAACGAGGACTGATTCTACCCAATGCCTAAGATTATAAACCTGGTTTTGGTGATGACACGCTGACTAATCAGTACTACTTCGTTAGGGTCTTGCTCTCCCGCCCAAAGCAACCAGCTCTCTCCTCTGTATTGGCCTGCGCCGTCTTCTCCAGCCAAGTACCTCCAGAAGGTCACCGACAGCCTTGTCCTGCAGCATCTCATCACGGATGCACAAATCAGGATTGATTCGATACCTCAGCCGTCTGCCTTCTCTTATCTTGGTAACGTAGCCGTCAGTTTCAAGGTCCGTGATTATTCTGTGTATTGTCTTCTCAGTAATGCCTATCGTCAAAGAGATTTCCCTCACGGTAATCCGTGGTTGCTGAGCAATCTGGCAGAGCACCAGAGCATGATTTGTAACAAACTTCCATCCCGGCATGCTTACACCTCCTTCACAAAATTAGCCTCCCACCACCCCGGAAAAATATTTTCACAAAATTTTTCCGGCCAAGGCTAAAACCTCTTGACAACTTCAACAAGGGATGTACAATTAAGTCAAGAAATATATTTCATATAAATGAAAACATGTAGATTATAACATGGAAAAGAATTCAGGTCAAGTAATTCCTGTATCTTGCAGAAATCGGCGAATGAAAGAGGATAAAGCGAAATAATGTAAACTAAAATAATGAGCAGGAATCAGTTAAATCGAGTATCAGCTATTTGTAACGGAGGGAAAAAACTAAAGTGAAAACATCGTTGGTAAAACTTAAAAGTCAAACTGTGCATGAATCAGAGGAATGTTGCCTAGAAAGCTGTAGCAACAGCGACCCTGAAGAGCAACCTCCCGGCAAACGCAGCATATCTGATGATCTGGAGGAGGAACCTCCTGGTAAAATAGCCACGACCAAGTACAGATTCTTTGGAGATATACCAGACAGCCTCTGGAATGACTGGAAGTGGCAGTTCCGAAACAGAATTACCCGCGTCGAGCAACTAGCCCAATTCATTCCTCTATCCACTGAAGAGCAGGTACAGCTCAGATTAGTAACCATGCGCTATCCCCTGTCTGTGACTCCCTATTATTCATCACTTATCAACCCTGATGATTTCGATGACCCGATAAGAAAGCAGGCGATACCTTCCCCTATGGAAATGATTATGGGGTCGATGGGTTTAGAAGATCCACTGGATGAGAAAAAAGATACAGTAGTTCCTGGGCTGATCCGCCGCTACCCCGACCGGGTACTTCTAGTGCTTACTGACATCTGTCCCATGTTCTGTCGACACTGCACCCGTAAGAGAGAATGGCGAAATGGCGGTTGGGTGCGATCTCCTGCTGAAGTCGAAGCCATGCTAGACTATATAAGCCAGCACAAGGCTATCCGGGATGTCATTATCTCCGGTGGTGATCCCCTGACACTTTCTACCCGTCACCTTGAGAACATCATTAGCCGAATAAGAAAGATAAAGCACGTCGAAATTATCCGTATTGGCACTAGATTCCCGGTGGTGCTGCCTCAGCGCATAGACAATGAGCTGTGCAGTATGCTGGCTAAGTACGGGCCCATATGGCTTAATACACATTTCAACCATGTTCGGGAGATAACTCCCGAAGCTGCTGAGGCATGTGACCGTCTGCTGCGGAGTGGCATTCCGGTAAACAACCAGTCTGTCCTGCTGCGCGGCATTAATGACAGCGTTGAGGCTCAGACGAAACTGTGCCACGGACTTCTCAAAATAAAGGTGCGTCCTTACTATCTCTTTCAATGTGACGAGGTACAGGGCACTGAGCACCTGCGCACACCTGTGGAGACTGGCATAAAGATAATTGAGGGAATGCGCGGACACACATCAGGGCTGGCTATTCCGACCTTCGTGATAGACCTGCCCCAGAGCGGTGGCAAGATCCCTCTCCAACCAGACTATATCCTGGCACAGACTGAAGGTGAGCTAGTGCTGCGAAATTACGAGGAACGCGTTTTCCACTATCGAAACCCCACAAAACTAGCACGCCCTGAATTGCCTGATGAGGTGCTATGTCCAGCCGGTAGTGCGACTGCGAGCCTGCCTCAAAAAGCAACGGCCAATTTACGTTAGAAGGAGTTCCAGATGCGGATAGGCTTGTCATATGACCTTAAGGAAACGATAGCGCTACAGCAAGCTAGCTGCGATGACGCTTTCGAGGAATATGACTCTTCGGAAACCGTGGAGCTGATAGCCGCAGCTCTTGAGGCTGAGGGGCACACGGTAACCATGCTTGGCGGTGGCCGGGAGTTTTTGGGCAAGATTCTTCGCGATAAGGTGGACTTCGTCTTTAACATCGCCGAAGGGCGAGGTACTCACCGCAGCCGGGAAGCCCAGGTGCCTTCAATCCTCGAGATGCTGGATATACCCTATTCCGGTTCAGACCCACAGTGTCTTGCCATATGCCTGGACAAACCTCTGCCCAAAAAGCTCGTCGCATCAGAAGGAGTGAGCACCCCGAACTGGCGTGTAATCAATGATAGACAGGAGCTCCGTCAGATAAACAGTTGCGATTTCCCTTTCCCGGCTATCATCAAGCCAGCGTACGAAGGCTCAAGCAAGGGGATTAGTCTCACTTCAGTGGTGGAAGACGCAAAACAGGCCATTGAGGTAATAGAGAACTTACTGGAGAAATACCAGCAACCAGCAATGATGGAAGAGGTTATCCTGGGTGATGAGGTCACCGTGGGAATCGTAGGCAACTCCCCGCCCAGGGTCCTGGATATGATGCGTATAATTCCGAAACAAAAGGACGGTTATTTCCTCTATACCCTTGAGGTGAAACGCAATTACCTGGAGTTGGTTGACTATGAGTGCCCGGCTAGTCTTGAGGAGAAGGTATTACACCGTCTACAAACTTCCAGCCTCAAGGCATTTAACGCCCTGGGGTGCCGTGACTTTGCCCGGCTGGACTTCAGGATCAGCACAGCGGGAGCGCCCTACTTTCTGGAAATAAACCCACTGCCTGGACTAGGTACCCACAGCGACCTGGTCATTATGGCAAAAATGATGGGATGGAGTCACAGGCAGCTGATAAGCAATGTGCTTAATGCTGCGATTGAGAGATATCCACAATGTGTATGCGTATAGCCCTCGTCTACAACGAACCACAGAAGTCACGCCATGAGGCCGTCGGCGAATACAACGCGGTGCTCGCTGTGCTTGAGGCAGTGGACGCAGTGCACCAGGCTTTGCTTAAGCTTGACTTTGACGTCACCCTGGTCTCTTTAGTGCCGCCACTTGAGCAAGCTGAGAAGGAACTGAGAGACCTCGATACAGACTTAGTTTTCAACCTTTTCGAGGGCTTTTGTGACTACCCTGAGACTGAAGCAGTAGTACCAGAAATCCTCTCGGAACTGGGTATTCCTTTTACTGGCTGTCCCGGACCAGTGCTAAGGCTGGCTCTCGATAAGGCTAAGACAAAGCTAATTCTCAAAGCTGCTGGAATTAAGACGCCGGACTTTCAGCTACTTAATTCCGAGACCATGAGCACGTTCCGGCTGGGCTATCCCTGTATTGTCAAGCCTCGCTGCGATGATGCCAGTAACGGCCTGTCAGCAGAGAGCGTAGTTAATGACTTTTCGTCTCTGGAAAGACAGGTTAGCGTGATATGCGACTCTCATGGTGGCAATGCCCTCGTTGCAAAGTTCCTCCCTGGTCGTGAGTTTAACGCCACTGTTATGGGTAACTCTGAATTCACTGTCTTGCCCGTGTCAGAAATCGTCTATTCTCTGCCCCCCGGAATGCCGGAAATTCTTACCTTTGACGCCAAATGGGAGGATGATAGCCCTTACTTTGAAGGCACAAAGCCAGTCTGCCCGGCTGAGATCAAGGCTGAAGAGCAGCAACGCATTGCTGAAACAATAACAACGGTTTACAGACTGCTTGGCTGCCAGGGCTATGCCAGAGCGGACATGCGGCTGGACCATGAGGGACAGCTAAACGTCATCGAGGTGAACCCCAACCCGGACATTTCTCCAGGAACTGGCGCGGCACGCCAGGCTGAAGCCGCCGGGATGACCTATACGCAATTCATTGGGAAAATTGTACAACTGGCTCTTCATGGGGAAGATAATTAAAACCGATATTCGCCCTATGACTCATGAAGACAAACCTCGCATAACAAAAATACTGCGCAGCACACCAGAATTCAAACCGTTTGAAGTGGAGGTAGCCAAGGAACTAATTGACAGCTACCTCGAGGACCCATCTAGCTCAGGCTATCACATCTTCGTTGCTGAGGTTGACTCAACTGTAACAGGTTATATCTGCTACGGGCCCACGCCGTTGACTGAAGGGACGTGGGATATCTACTGGATCGCTGTCGCTCGAGAAAAGCAAGGCCAAGGTATAGGCAGCGCCCTCATGGAGTCCGCGGAAAAAGAAATCGTGAAAGCTAAGGGAAGGTTGGCCATTATTGAGACTTCATCCACACCTGCATATGAGAAAACGAGGCATTTTCATCTCAGTCATGGCTACGAGATAGTAGCCCGCATCCCAGACTTTTATGCGCCCGGGGATGATAAGCTAATCCTGCAAAAGCGGCTGAGGTAAAATCAAAGGGAACCGCCTCATTCGGGAAGAAATGGTTTCCATAATGGTATCTTTATAGAAAGAGCCTCCATTTCAGGGCAGGTGGGTTATCCCGGTGGGCGGTTTTTTGTGTAGCTCAAATTCTATTCCAGCTTCTCGGAACAGGTCTATGAAGGAGTCATCAGCGTAGCTGCCAAAGGTTACGAAGCGCTTTATTTTGGCATTGACTAGCATCTTGGCGCAGAGTACGCACGGCGAATGGGTAACATAAATCGTGGCGCCCTCAAGGCTCACCCCATGGAGTGAGGCCTGTATGATTACATTCTGCTCGGCATGAATACCCCGGCATATTTCCTGCCTGGTTCCAGATTCTATGCCCAGCTCATCTCTGAGGCAGCCAAGCTCAAGACAATCTTTAAGTCCGGCAGCAGCCCCATTGTATCCGGTGGCTAATATGTGCTTGTCCTTCACCGCCACAGCGCCTACATGGTGGCGCCGGCAAGTAGAGCGTTCCGCCACCACAGAAGCTATCTTGAGGAAATATTCATCGATATCCGGCCTAGTTTTTCTTTTCATTTCAAAGCGGATAGAACTCGTTCCGTCTCCCTTTTCAACTCCTCCAGAGAAGCTTCATTTACTATAGTAAGGTCAGCCATGGCGATTGGTCCACCCTTGTTACTATTCTCTATCTCGGATTTATCTCGACTGGCTGCTTCCTCAAGAGTCAAGGGCCGTTTTGCTCTATGAGCAAGCCTTCCATGCCTAGTTGCCGCCGATGCCCAGACGGCAACTACGGTGAACTGCCCGCCATAGTATTTCTTCAATAAAGTATACTCTTCCCAGGAGTAAAGCCCATCGACCACAACATTCGATGATTTCAACGAGCTATCAATCCTGGGCAAGTTCAATTTGGCGTAGGCTGCCATACCGTGTTTTTTTCTCAGTTGCTCTCTGATACAGCGCTCATTTCCCTCATTCGACTCCAGTCCTCTGTTCTTGAGCTCCTCGTCCGTAATATCTCCAAACCGTACTTTCTTAAAGCCATGTTCTTCAAACACCCTGGCTACTTCTGACTTGCCCGCACCTGCCATGCCAACAATTGCTACCAATTTCACGGTCTACACGTAATCAACCCCGACTCTTGTCGGGGAATTGTGACAGTACTTAATATTAACAAGATTTGCGCCACTATCATAGGGAAGAATCTCGGTTTCAGCAAAGAGTTCATCACCCTCATCCTTAATCCTCTCCCGTCAAGGGAGAGGAAATTTGGCTTGTCATAGCCAGGAAGAAAACATTGTCACTAATAATGGGAAACATCTTAGTGCCTTGCCTGGCAGTTCAGCACGGATTATACTAAACGTCAATAACTTGGGTTACATCGGCCTAATCTGTTGGCGAATAAATGTTTGGCATTCTTTCCAGAGAAGATATCCTGAAGATGCTGGGGGCAAGTCCTCCCCTGGTGGAGAACTTATGTGATGCCCAGCAGCAGGTTCAACCCAATGGCATAGATTTGACCCTCAAAGAAGTAGCTTTGCTTTCTTCGCCGGGCAGCCTGGGCCCCGGCAATGAAAGCAGAGCCCTTTCCAGTACTTCCCCGCTCGTTTTCGATGGCCTGGGCCGTGTAGACCTGTTGCCCGGTTGTTACCTGGTTACATACAACGAGGTGGTTAATCTCCCCAAGGACATAATGGCTCTGGCAACGCCCCGGTCAAGTCTTCTGCGCTGCGGGGTCAGCATTCATAATGCAGTTTGGGATGCTGGCTATTCTGGCAGATCGCAGTCTCTCATGGTGGTCTACAATCCCCAGGGATTTCGGCTGCACAGGAACGCTCGAATTGTTCAGATGGTCTTCTTCTTTTTGAGCCGCGAGGTAGCCCAAGGCTATCAGGGTATGTTTCAAGGCGAGAACATCTGATGAGGATTTTAAGTTGGGGCTAACTATGTTTGCCTGCTTGCTCCAACCCGCGGATATCACTAGTTAGGGATACACGTACTTTCTGGGCGACCTTGCGGAAATGGAATCCCTGAACAGCAAGCGTCACGGATAAACGGAAAGTTTTTGGTTTTTTCAGCAAGGTCCAGACAACCAACTTCCAATAATGTATTCTCCCTTTCTCCTGGACCCCCAAAACCCATGTGGCCCTTATCAATGCTATGAGATGGAGAAGAGAAATCTTAAATTTTCCTTTATTATTGCCAGGTCTATACTCCCTTAGAAAGGTCTTAATACGCTCATAGTATTGCTTGGGGGCATAGATTGTATCTACAACATGCTCATAGCCCCTGGTAAGCGTTTCACGACCCATCTTGGGGATGAAATTGGTTGAACCATCTGTGTTATCACCAGAGCCCTTTGGCAGTATGCGGTTCTCCTTTTTTAAACGTTTGTATAATCTTGTCTCTGGAGGAGCCATCAGTACACCAACCATAGCCATAACGATTCCACTCTTTTGAATGAAATCGATTTGGCTTTTGAAGATGGAAAGTGGGTCACTATCAAACCCAACAATAAATCCTCCCTGCACCTGTAAGCCGTGGTTCTGTATCTTCTTAACCTCGGCCAACAAATCACGACCCTTATTTGGCAACTTATTACACTCGACTAAGCTTTCCTCATTGGGGCTTTCGATGCCCACAAATATCATGTCAAATCCCGCCTCAGTCATTAAACGCATTAGCTCTTCATCATCGGCAAGATTTATAGACGCTTCCGTAAAAAATGAAAAGGGACGTTTCTTCTCTTCCATCCATTTAATTATTGCCGGCAGAATTTCTGACTTTAGTTTCCGCTTGTTGCCAATGAAATTATCATCAACAAAGAATACGCTAGCTCGCCACCCCATATCGTATAATGCGTCCAGTTCGGCTATTATCTGACTTTTGTCCTTGGTTCGTGGTCTATGCCCGTTCAGTATAATGATATCGCAGAATTCACAATTGAAAGGACAGCCTCGAGAATACTGGATAGTCATTGATTGGTATTTTTTCCTGTTGATAAGTGACCACAAAGGCACAGGAGTTTCCCTTATATCTGGCCGTTCTTCAGACGTGTAGATATGTTTGGCACATCCCTTCTCTAAATCTTCTAAAAAGAGCGGCATTATATTTTCAGCCTCGTTAAATACGAGATGGTCTATCTCATCAAACCCAAAATCTTCATACCCACGGCTAAAAAAGGGACCACCGGCAACAATCTTGGTTCCGAACTTTTTGCACCTATCGATGACCTCCCTCGCCGAATCCTGCTGCGCCACCATAGCGCTGAGAAACACATAATCAGCCCACTTAATGTCTTCATCTGTCAGGGTTGTGGTATTGATATCCACAAGCTTTTTCTCCCATTCCTCGGGAAGCATTGCGGCCACAGTTAATAAACCTAAAGGGGGAAAAGTTGCCTTTTTAAAAATAAATTTTAAAGCATGCTTAAAACTCCAGAAGGTATCCGGATACTGGGGATAAACTAATAATATTTTCAACTTACGCTCCTTTGTACGCTCTTTTCAACATAGTATGAACGATAATACCATAACTCAAAATATTTTAATAGTGGCATATGTAAGCTAGGCGGCAAGAATAAAAAAGACAGAACGACTGTGAAAGTCATCCTGCCTGCTTAGTTTCTTGGTGGCGGGGGTTGGATTTGAACCAACGACCTCCGGCCTACAGGACTGAGATCGCGTTCAGCAGCTATGTCTTGGACACCGCATAAACAACTATTGACAATCTCCTTAATGAGGCCTTAACAATGTTATCCCATAATTATAGAATCAGTACTATAAGGCGAATATAGGTTATGAAGATAATATCTAGTTCGAAAAGACGCCATTATCTGGCAAAAGTTGGCATCTTTTTGATTACGGCGACGTTAATTGCCGGGATGGTAGGGTGTGGTGGGGGTCTTAGACTCACTATCACCAGCAGCGAAGGCGGCACAGTAACCGTACCTGGAGAAGGAACTTTCACCTATAACGAGGGAACAGTGGTCGACCTGGTGGCCGAGGCTGACGCGGGTTACCGATTTGTCGATTGGACTGGCTATGTGCGTGCCATCGCCAATGTTACTGCTGCCGCAACCAACATCACCATGAATGACTCCTACTCCATCACCGCCAACTTTGCATTAGACATATGCCAGGAAATCCAGGATTGGTATGATTTGTATGCCATCAAAGATAATCTGTGCGTTAGTTACATCCTGATGAATGACCTTGATTCCACTACTCCGGGTTATGAGGAGCTGGCAAGCCCGACAGCCAATGGGGGGGCGGGCTGGCAGCCGATTGGAGATGCGAAGCACCCATTTAAGGGCATTTCCAACGGTCGGGGGTATGAGATATGCGACCTGTTTATTTCCCGCCCTAGCGAGGATGGTGTAGGGTTCTTCGGCTCTGTTGGCGAAGCGGGAGCCATCAAAGATATCGGTGTGGTGAACGTTACTGTAGTGTTTGGCGATGATTGTGTCGGCGGTCTGGTGGGATATAATCGTGGCACTGTGAGCAACTGCTATTCCACAGGCAATGTGACTGGCGATTGTCGGGTTGGCGGTCTGGTGGGACGTAATTATGGCACTGTGAGGAAATCCTATTCGACGGGCAGCGTGATTGGCTATGGGGAGGTCGGTGGACTGGTGGGAGGGAATGAACATGAGTGGGAGGGCATTGAGGGCACTGTGAGCGACTGCTACTCCACCGGCAGCGTGACTGGCGAGGATAGTATTGGCGGTCTGGTGGGACGTAATAGTGCCACTGTGAGCAATTCGTATTCCAGCAGCAATGTGACCGGCGAGGAATATGTTGGCGGGCTGCTGGGATCTAGTGGAGGCACTGTGAGTAACTCATATTCCACCGGCAGTGTCACTGGCTATGAACGGGTTGGCGGTTTAGTGGGAGACAACAATGGACCCGTGAGTAACTCCTTCTATAATTATGATGAGGTCCTGATTAATGGCGAGAACATAATTAGTATCGGAGCTCTGTTTGGTGAGGACTTCGACCAATGGCTTGCCAACGATAAGTTTTTAGGTGTCAATGAAAAGCTTTCTCAAGAAGGCGGTTATTACGTGATAAATGATGTCGATGATTTCAAACAGCTGCTCGCCTTTGGTCAGGACAATTCATTGAAGTTTAGATTGAAGAACGACCTGGATTTAGACGATGACCCTAACTTCTATATCCCTTACCTGGCCGGAGAGTTTGATGGAAATGGCCACAAAATCTCCAACTTGAGCTTGGATTCAAATTTAGTTTGGCCACTTGGATTATTCGGATACCTTGCTACTGGTGGGAAAGTCACCCAGGTGGGCGTGGAGAACGTAAACGTAACTGGCACTTCGTCCGTGGGCGGGTTGGTGGGAAGGAATCGGGGCACTGTAAGCGACTCCCATTCCACCGGCAGCGTGAATGGCTGTCACAATAATGTTGGTGGTCTGGTGGGAAGTAATTGGGGCACTGTGAGCAATTGCTATTCCTCGGGCAATGTGACTGGCGATGAGTATGTTGGCGGGCTGGTGGGATCCAGTGCGGTCGATGTGATCAGTTCCTACTCCACAGCCAGCGTGACTGGTGGGTGGGGTGTTGGTGGTCTGGTGGGATTGAATTGTGGCCCTGTGAGCGACTGCTATTCTATGGGGAGCGTGATTGGCAACACGGCTGCTGGTGGTCTGGTGGGAGTGAATGATCGCGGCACTGTGAGCAAATGCTATGCCACGGGCAATGTAAATGGCGATTCAGGTGTTGGTGCTCTGGTGGGAGACAACTATGAAAGCACTGTGAGCAACTCCTTCTGGGATACCCAAACCAGCGGACAATCTACTTCGGATGGCGGGACGGGCAAGACCACCGCCCAAATGAAGAGCATCACCACCTTCTCAGGTGCAGGCTGGAACGTAATCGCAGTCGCCAATGCTGGCACGCGCAACCCTGCATACACATGGAATATCGTGAATGGAGTGACCTATCCCTTCCTGAGCTGGCAGCTGTAAAAGTGAAAAGAGTTAGCATCTTTTTGATTGCGGTGGCCTTAATTGCCGGGATGGCAGGCTATGGCGGTATCTGTAGTCCGCCTCCTCTTCCTCCTTCCCGAAACCTGGTAATATGGACTTGGTATGATTTGGATGATGTCCGGAACAACCTGGCCGGCAACCACACTTTGATGAACGACCTTGATTCCAACACTAACGGTTATGAGGAACTGGCGAGCCCGAGAGCCGATGGGGGACTAGGCTGGCAGCCAATTGTAATTTTTCATCCGTATGGTCCCACCGCTTATACAGGTTTTATGGGCACTTTCGACGGGCAAGGATACAATATACGTGATCTATTCATAAACCGGCCTGACGAGGGTTATGTCGGGCTTTTTGGTGCGGTCGATGGGGGAGGGGTCATCAAAGATACCGGTGTGGTGAACGTCTCTGTGATTGGCGATTACGACGTTGGCGGTCTGGTGGGCAAGAATGATGGCACCGTGAGCAACTCCTATTCCAGCGGCAACATAACCGGCCGGAGTCGTGTTGGCGGTCTGTTTGGAGGTAATACCGGCACTGTGAGCAACTCATATTCCACGGGCAAGGTGGTTGGCGAGTGGGATGTTGGCGGCCTGGTGGGAGATAGTGAGGCCACTGTGAGCGACTCCCATTCTACAGGCAGTGTGACTGGTGATGATGCCGTTGGCGGTCTGCTGGGAGAGAATTCTGGCACCGTGAGCAACTCCTATTCGGCGGGCAGCTTGATTGGTCAACGTTTTGTCGGTGCTCTGGTAGGAGCTAATGATGGCACCGTGAGCAACTCATATTCCATTGGCAACGTGACTGGTGATGAGTATGTTGGCGGTCTGGTGGGAGACACTGGATATGGCATTGTGAGCAACTCCTACTATGACTATGATGAGGTTTTGATTAACGGAGAAAACATAATTACTATGGGAGCTTTGTTCTCTGAGGACTTTGAGGAATGGCTTGCTAATGATAAATTTTTAGATATCGATGAAAGGCTTTCTCAAGAAAACGGTTATTATTTGATAGATAATGTCAGTGATTTCAAAGAACTGCTTGCTTTTGGGCAGGATGGTTCACTAAAATTCATATTGAAAAACGACATTGATTTAGCTACCGAACCCGATTTCTACATCCCTTATCTGGCCGGAGAGTTTGATGGCAACGGTCACAGAATATCTAACTTAACCCTGAACTATGATTTAGTTTTCCCGCTTGGATTATTTGGATACCTTGCTCCTGGTGGAAAAGTCACTCAATTAGGCCTCGAGAACATAAATGTAAATGGCTATTCAGGGGTGGGTGGTCTGGTGGGACATACCTGGGAGGGCACTGTGAACGACTCCTATGCTAGCGGCAGTGTGACTGGCAATGATGCTGTTGGCGGTCTGCTGGGACACAGTAACTTTGGCATTTTGAGCGACTCCTACTCCACAGCTAACGTGACGGGGTATTCAGTTGTTGGCGGTTTAATAGGAGGAAATGGAGGCGATGTGAGCAGCTCCTACTCGAACGGCAGCGTCACTGGCAATAGCCACGTTGGCGGTCTGGTAGGATCCCATGGGCAGGGCACTGTGAGCAATTCATATTCCAGCAGTAGCGTGACTGGCGATATGCATGCTGGCGGACTGGTGGGAGTGAACTTTGGCCTCGGCATTGTGAGCAATTCCTATTCCACAGGCAGCGTCACTGGCGATGAATATATTGGCGGACTGGTGGGATCCAACGGCGACCGTGGCACTGTGAGCAACTCCTATTCCACCGGCAGCGTCACTGGCGATAAGCATGTTGGCGGTCTGGTGGGACATAATTATTTTGGCACTGGGAAGGGTACCGTGAGTAATTCCTTCTGGGATAGGGCAACTTCAGGACAGACAAGGAGCGACGGAGGGATAGGCAAGACCACGGCGGAAATGCAGGACATCGCTACATTCTCAGGCGCAGGCTGGGACATAATCGCAGTCGCTCTGAAAGAGACCAACACCACCTACATCTGGAATATCGTTGACGACCAGACATATCCCTTCCTGAGCTGGCAGCCATAAAAGTGAAATCGGTAGAGGATATTACACTTCGCATTAAGCCGGGATAAATTATTCCCCAGAAGCTAGTCTGAAAACTTCTTTTCCACCTCAGCTGGTGGAATGCCGTTTTCATCCCAGCCGCGCTTCTGATAGTACAGTGAAAGAAGCTTCTGGAAATCTTCCCGTCCGATCACCTTGCCCGCGTTTGGACCCGTAAGAGGAGGATTAGCCCAAACCTTGTAGGGAAGCGTGTCATCTTTGCGGCTCATACCGAGGCGGGCATTTATCAGTCTTGTCAGGTCGTATATGTCATTCGAGAGTCCTAGAAGCTCCTCAAGGGACGTTTCGTTTCCAGTCACATATTTGTAGAAGTTCGCATAGTGCCGCTCGCTCAGCCCAAGTTCAATCCAAGGCAACCGGCAAACACCAAGCATGTCAAACAACGGGCGCACTTTCTGGTGATATATCACGGTGTCAACCTTCTCGTCGTTAGTCCAGTTCTGACCCTCTTCCATTTCCTTGGCAATGGTCCAGGCCCGTGTGTGATGTGCGCCTATGTCTGAGGTAGCATAGGCCAGACCCATGGAAATGCTGGCGCGGCTGTCATAGGCCGACTGCTCAAGGCCCTTGACCTGGAGGATGATTTTGTCCATTTCGGGCCAGTTCTCGATAATACGGTGAGAGCCATCAGCAAGGATGTCACCGATGCCCTGCCGGTGAGCGATTTTCTGTATCAGTTCCAGGATGGCATCCTCATCTCCCCAGGCGATCTCCCTGCCATCGAGGTCGCTGAGCGACAAAATCCCCTTTTCGTACCCCTCTATTGTAGCTCCCACGATGCTACCTGTGGAAATTGTATCTATACCCAGTTCATCGCACAGTCGGGTTGCAGAAAGTATCGCAGCGAAGTTGTCAATCCCCAAGTTTGGTCCCAGCATAGCACAGGTTTCATATTCTGGTCCCTCAACCACCGTGCCCGTATATTTCCCGCTCTTAACGAGGCAAATATTGCCGCAACACATGGGACAGGAAAAGCATGCACTATCACCTATCTTATAGCGATTTACCATTGTTGTGCCGTTGATCTGGTCGTGCCTGGCAAAAACGCTATCCTTGAAATTGTATGTAGGCAGAATACCCTTCTCGTTGGCGTAATCGATGACATTCATCAGGCCTTCTTGCTGCCACAGTTTGAAATACTTGTGTTCCTCCATATATTTGAAAGCTTGTTCAGCCTCCGCCATTAGCCCGGCCACATCATAGACGGGAAGATCCATGTGCCCCCGAACAACAATTGCCTTGAGGTTCTTGGCCCCCATGATTGCGCCCATCCCAGCCCTGCCGGCATTGCGGCTCCAGTCGGTGTTGACACAGGCGAACCTGACCATGTTCTCGCCTCCGATGCCTATCGTAGCAACATGGACAGCGTGGGTGCCCAGTCGCTCTTTAATCATTCCTTCGGCTTCCAGACAGCTTTTTCCTTTCAGTTCGGGCATGGGAAGGATTGTCGTTTCACCATTGTCGATGAAAAGAACAGATAGTTCCGGCGCCTTGCCGGTAACGGAGAGAATATCAGTTCCCGTTTGTCGGAGCTCGATACCGAAGCCACCACCCATGGAAGAATCACCGTAGAGCCCGGTAGCTGGTGAGATGGCGACAAAGGAGTTCTTTCCCGATGAGGGCAGGTAAACCCCGGTCAGAGGTCCCGGCGCGACAACCAGAAGATTCTCAGGGCCAAGGGGGTCTATCTTGAAATCATGCTTCTTTAGATTGTCCCAGACCAACTTCGCGCCAAAGCCACGTCCCCCGACATACTTTTCGATGAAGGCGTCCACAATGGTTCGGCGTTCAACTGTGCCTTTCGTAAGGTCTACGTGGAGGTGTTGCTTAAAATATCCGCTCTTTATGCTCATAGCTCTTCTTTTCCTACCTCGGCATAGCGGATGACCTTCTTTTCGCCCTTCTCATAGAACTCAATTTCCTTCATCTGAGTGTAGCTCAGGACGTTGTTGAGACGCCTGGATTCGCCCAGGGCAGCCTCCGGTATGAGCATGAGTGCTCCCTTGGGACATTTCTTGACACACTCCGGGTCTCCTCCACACATATCACACTTGATGGGCAGGTCATAATCTGGATGTATATATATCGCTCCAAAAGGACAGGCTTCCACGCATTTGTAACAGGAAGTGCAATTCTCCTCGTCCAGTTGCACAACGCCATCAAGCCATCGCAAGGAATCAGAGGGACATATTTGCGCACATGCGGGCACTTTACATTGGCTGCACACAATCGGCATTCTCACGACCGGTTGAGGGTATGTGGTCAAGACTCTTATCGCCGCCTTCTTGGGATTGTTCACTCCGAAATGTTTGATTGCACATACAAGTTCACAGATCCTGCAACCGGAACACTGCTCAGGGATTACCGTTAGCTTTTTCGACATCAGATGGTCCTCGGAAGGTTTGTGTAATTATTATCCCTCCATGGCTAGATTGTCAACGAAGGCAAAGAAGTGTCATTGCATTGGCAAACGGGGCATAGCGCCTGTGGGTATCGTGCATTTCCTCTTTGTTGATGTGAGTTCGGATAGATCAGGGGTAAATGGATTGTCACCCCTTAACTCTATAATATGTCTTGGACACCGCATAAACAACTATTGACAATGTCCTTAATGAGGCCTTAACAATGTTATCCCATAATTATAGAATGAGTACTATAAGGCGAATATGGAGTATGAAGATGATACTCAATTGGAGGAGACACCATTACATGGCCAGAGCTACCATCTTTTTGATTGTGGTAGCCTTAATTGCCGGGATGGCAGGCTGTAATCCTTTTGTCACAATCACTATTGACAGCACCGAGGGGGGATCGGTAACCGTCCCTGGAGAGGGTACTTTTACCTATTTTGTTTCCCAATGTTGTCCGACGCAGGAGCTGGTAGCCGAGGCTGATGAAGGCTACCGCTTCGTCGAGTGGACTGGCTATGTTAACAATCCCGATGCCGCCATAACCTACATCGTGATTGGCTGCCACGAGTCCATAACGGCTCACTTTTGGCCCGAATGCATCCCCATGGTAGCAGCAGGTGGCTTTCATACGGTGGGGCTTAAGGACAACGGCAGGGTGTTTGCCGTGGGAGACAACTCCTTCGGGCAGTGCAATGTCAGCGGCTGGAGGGGCATCGACCAGACTGCGGCGGGCGGCAGTCACACAGTGGGGCTTAAGCCTGATGGCACCGTGATAGCCGCGGGAGACAATTCCCACGAGCAGTGCAATGTCGGCGACTGGAGGGGCATCGACCAGACTGTGGCGGGCGGTAGTCACACAGTGGGGCTTAAACTCGATGGCACCGTGGTCGCCGCGGGAGACAACTCCCATGGGCAGTGCAACGTGGGTAGCTGGAGGAGCATCACCCAGGTGGCTGCAGGTGCCGGTCACACGGTGGCGCTTAGGTCCGGCGGGATTGTGGTCGCCGTGGGAGACAATGAATACGGGCAGTGTGATGTCAGCAACTGGACAGACATCAGGCAGATTGTGGCAGGCAGAGCTTTTACAGTAGGGCTTAAGCTGGACGGCACCGTGGTCGCTGTGGGAGACAATGACCACGGGCAGTGCAATGTTGGGAGTTGGAGGGGCATCACCAAAATCGCCGCCGGGAGCTCTCACACAGTGGGGCTTAAGGCAGACGGCACTGTGATCGCGGTGGGTAACAATGATGATGGGCAGTGCGATGTCGGTAGCCGAAGCTGGACGGACGTCATCCAGGTCGCAGCGGGCGCCTCTCACACAGTGGGGTTTAAGGGGGACGGTACTGTTGTTGGTGTCGGGTACAACTACTACGGGCAGTGTGATGTCGGCGGCTGGAGGGACATCGCCCAGATCGCGGCAGGCGGCGATGACACGGTAGGGCTCAGGGATTGGGGAAACGTGGTTGGCGTGGGATACAGCTACTACTGGGAGTTTGACATCGAGGGCTCGGGAGATAGAGACATCATCCAAGACGTCGGCGGCTGGAGCGACATCATCCAAGTGGACTCAAGTACATATATCTTTGGTCACATGGTGGGGCTTAAATCTAATCACACTGTGGTATCCGCGGGAGACAACCAGGATGGGCAGTGCAATGTCGGCGGCTGGAGGGATATCATCCAGGTCGCAGCAGGCGACCATCATACTGTGGGGGTTAGGTCTGATGGCACCGTACTCGCCGCGGGAGGCAACTCCGAGGGCCAGTGCAACGTTCGCGGGTGGGCGAACATTACTCAGGTCGACGCAGGCATGTGGCACACGGTGGGGCTTAAGTCCGACGGCACTGTGGTTGCCGTGGGATGCAGCAGCCACGATCAACGCGATGACGGACAACTGAATGTCGGCGGCTGGACAGACATCATCCAGGTCGATGCAGGCAGCTATCACACCGTGGGGCTCAAGTCCGACGGCACCGTAGTCGCCGTGGGATTGAACAATGAAGGGCAGTGCGAAGTCAGCCCTTGGACGGATATCGTCCAGGTCGACGCAGGCTTCTATCACACCGTGGGGCTTAAGTCCGACGGCACCGTGGTCGCCCTCGGAGCCAACTATGAAGGAGAATGCAACGTCGGCGGCTGGACGGGCATCATCCAGGTCGCCGCAGGCGATGGTCACACGGTGGGCCTTAAGTCCGATGGTACCGTGGTCGCCGTGGGAGATAACGACGACGGGCAGTGCAATTTCGGCGACTGGATGCTTATCAGCTAGTTCGCCATAGGCGGCTGAACGGACACCTTGCTCCAAATCACTAACCAATAGGTTATACGCTTACTAATACGCGCGCTGGAATTGCAAAGGGCGTCGGGGGTATCGCCGGCTGAGGTCTGATTTCTTGTGGACTGTGTTTGAATTTTTTCAGAAATAGGGCTTGGCGAATGGGATTTCAGGGAAGGCAAATCGGGGGTAGGCGTTACCCGACTTCCTAGTAAGCGCCCTCAAACATTTGGGTAATATATAAGTATTCTCCCCCCTCTGAAAATGAAACCCCCACACCTGTCTTAGTGTAACGAGGTTCTAGTATGTTTTGCCTGTGCCCAGAACTACTCATCCAAGTTGAGACTGTCCACTCACATACTTCTTGTAGAGAAAGATAAGGACCTGGAATCACCTGTCTGGTCGGCATCATTGCGATATTTTCTCCCCGTATAGTCCCGGGAGGCTGGCCATAGCTAAAACTCCTTTCCCCTGGATATCTGGCATGGCTGAAAAAATTGTTCACAACCATGCTGATGCTATGCTCCCTGGCCAGACTGGTTAAAAGAGGGTCTTGGCTAAGAGTGGGCAGGCTAAACTGCTGTCTTTCGTCATTGACCAGTACGATTATTAGTTCCTCAGCTTCTGCCTCAGTATAGCTTATCCCGGGAGGGCTTGGTGGGGCCTCCGAAAAGATAGCCTGTATCGAGCAGCTGTCGTTCATGGTGATGGTGGTTAAGGCAACGTTTACATTGGCAATGGTGCTCACATCGCCAGTCCAGTTATCAAACTGGTACCCCGTAGCCGGCGTCGCCGCGAGGCTGACTACTGTTCCTTCATCATATGTGAAAGTCCCCTCACCAGGTACTATGACTGAGCCACCAGTGGTGCTGGCGATAGTCAGGCTGTACTGACGGGTCGGAATCGCCTCGAAGTTAGCCGTTATCGAGTAGCTGTCGTTCATGGTGATGCTGGTTGAGGCAGCGTTCACATTAGCAATGGTGCCCACATTGCCAGTCCAGTTGACAAACTGGTAGCCACTAGCTGGGGTCGCCGCAAGACTAACCACCGTGCCAGCGTCATATGTGAAAGTTCCCTCGGTGGGAGTGGTTACCGAACCACCGGCGGTGCTGGAGATGGTGAGGTCGTACTCCGGTATCTCTTCAAAATTAGCAGTGATGGAGTAGTCGTCGTTCATAGTGATGGTGGTTATGGCAGCGTTGACATTGGCAATTGTGCCCACATTGCCAGTCCAGTTGATAAACTGGTAGCCACTAGCTGGGGTCGCCACCAGAATGACTACCACGCCCACATCGAAGCCAAAGGCCCCTTCGCCCGGCGTGGTAATTAAACCCCCGGCGGTACTGGAGATGGTCAGGCCAAATTGCTCCAGAGGTATCTGATCGAAGTTAGCCGTTATCAAGTAGCTGTCGTTCATGATGATAGTGGTTGAGGCAGCGTTCACATTGGTAATTGTGCCAACATCGCCGGTCCAGTTGACAAACTGGTATCCGGTAGCTGGGGTCGCATCTAGGCTAACCACCGTGCCAGCGTCATACATGAAAGTTCCCTCGTTGGGAGTGGTTACTGAACCACCGGCGTTGCTGGAGATGCTCAGGTCGTACTGAATAGATGGCACAAACTCATCGCCAGTAAGCGCGCTGCCTGCTGTCAGGGTGTAGTCAATAGTACCATCTCCGTCCTCATCAACCTGGACAGTCACTCCCTGCTCTTCCCATGCGAGGGCATCCCAGTCGATAGTGTAGTGGTGGACAGCCCCAGATGCTACAGGAATATCAGTGGCAATAAAGCTGGTAGCTTCATCGTCTTCAATAGAAGCTATGTCTAATCCATAGGTTCCTTCCCCTACACCCGCTATTTCATATCTATAGGAACCCGAGGGGAGCGATATTGTAACAGTGTGGTCATGGTAATCCGAATAGGGTATTTCATTTTTCACATCTCCATCCACCAAGCCTGTGACTCGTTCCTGAGGATCATAAACCCTCAACTCGGCAGGGCTGCAAAGACTTGCTACAATCTGGCCGGTAAGCGCAGGTGCAATCGCAACGCCACTATAGTAATGCTTTAAAATGCTTACGTAGCTAAAGCCTTGCTCCGCCATAACCCTGGCACCATATTGACACATGCCTACGCCGTGACTATTATGGTCTGTCCATCCATATGCGTCGGCACAACCACAAGACACACCTCTAAGATATGGTACATAATCCCACCCACTATAGTCTTCGCTATTGCGAGTGTGACCGTTGCAATGACTAAAGAACAATGCTTCTCTGATAATTGTGCCATTGTAGGTAATAACCTCATTGTATGTAGATGTAACTGAGTCCACAATTGTCGAATCATATGGTGGGCCTTTCCATGCTTGACAGCAATTGTGGTCCGTGCATACGTCTACATTACAGTGGTCATGGTGTGTGTTTTGCACTGCAAATGTCCGAGCAGCTACAGCTTGAGCTTTTAGCGCCTCTATAGGCCAATCTGAACCCATTTCGGCTGCAATCACTCCTTTCACGTATTCATCCAAATTCATTATCTCAACTGAGCCATCATCCATCATGACCTTGATTGTGGATGGAACATATATTATGGGATATTCGCCTATCTCATAAATATCAAAATTGGCGGTGATGGAGTAATCTCCGTCCATGATGATAGTGGTTGAGGCAGCGTTTATATCAGCGATGGTGGCCACATCCCCAGTCCAGTTGATAAACTGGTAGCCCTCCTCAGCCTCGGCCAAAAGGTTGACCACTTCACCTTCGTCATAAGTAAAAGTCCCCTCTCCAGGGGTGGTTACCGACCCTCCAGCGGTACTGACAATAGTGACGTCACACTTAACACTAACACAGCCTACCATTCCTGCAACTAGCGCTGCCACAATTAAGAAACTGCTAATTCTTTTCACGTGTATCCCCTTCGAAGTGCTATTGTATCAGTAACGAAGGAAGCGTCAATGACCCTTTTGTGCTAGTACAAATAGATTAGTAACGGCAGGAGTTATGAAAGGACGCTATAATGGCCATACATTGTTAAACCGAATTATTTGTATTAACATCTGAGTTGGTCAGTCATTTCCCAGTTAAAGCAAAATCTTGAGAAAGGAGGGCCAAGATGGGAAAGGAAATTTCTATTTACAACCTGGCCGATGGTGTGACTGATGAGCAGTACCGGGAGTACGTTAAAAATATCAAGGGCCCCTTCCTGGAGAGCCTGCCCTCGGTTAGTAAGTTCGAGCTGGTCAGGATAAAGGGGGCGGTGACGGGGGAGTCCCCCTATACCTATGTCGGCATCCTGCATGTGGACAACCTGGATGAATTCTACCAGAGAGATGTCCCATCTCAGCAATTCCAGGACTTTCTAAAGGAAGTGATGCCGATGATTAAGCAGGAAGGCTATCACATGATGTACGGGGAGGAAATCTATTAATCTGCAAAGGGCGCTGTGTTTCCCTGGCGTCATTAGTATATTACGCTCCAACATACGCATGGAATGGCAGACATCCCTATGTTCGTGCAGTGGTGACTCCTTAACTCTATAGTACGTCTTGGATACCGCACAAAAAATATTGACAATTTCCTTGATGAAAATTTAATGATAGTACCATATAATGGTGTCCTAGGTACTATAAGGCGAATATTGGTTATGAAGATAATACGTAGTTCGAGGAGGCACCGTTACGCGGCAAGAGTTAGCATCGTTTTAGTTACGATGGCCTTAATTGTTGTGATGGTGGGCTGTGGTCAGCCCGAGCCCGAATACAACCCCATGGTCGCGGCAGGCTACGAACACACGGTGGGGATTAAGGCCGACGGCACCGTGGTCGCCGCGGGAGACAACAGTGACGGACAGTGCGATGTCGGCGGCTGGACGGGCATCGTCCAGATCGCCGCAGGTGCCCGCCACGCGGTGGGAGTTAAGTCCGACGGCACCGTGGTCGCCGTGGGATGGAACTTCTTCGGGCAGTGCGATGTCGGCGGCTGGACGGATATCATTCAGGTCGCCGCGGGCGGCCATCACACGGTGGGGCTCAAGTCCGACGGCACCGCGGTCGCCGTGGGATGGAGTAACTTCGGGCAGTGCGATGCCGGCAACTGGACGGGCATCATCCAGGTCGCCGCTGGCGAGGATCACTCGGTGGGGCTCAAGTCCGACGGCACCGTGGTCGCCGTGGGATGGAACGTGAGCGGGGAGTGCGATGTCGGCAACTGGACGGACATCATTCAGGTCGCCACAGGCGAGGGTCACACGGTGGGGCTCAAGGACGACGGCACCGCGGTCGCCGTGGGAAACAACGAACACTTGCAGTGCAACGTCGATAGCTGGACGGATATCACCCAGGACGCCGCAATAGAGAATGTGATTTGGGTGCTAGAATCATACGGCGAATCCGGTAATCTCAAAGCAGTTCTGAAATACACTGAAATTACCGCTGCGTTTGACGGCACCAGGATCTTTGGGTCAGCTGGATGTAACACCTACAGTGGTGGTTATGAACTAAAAGGTAATAATATGTCAATTACCGAACTGTGGTCCACAGAGATGGCGTGTAGGGAGCAGATTCTCAAACAGGAGCGCGAATACTTAACTGTGCTTAGAGATGCGGAAAGTTACGAGATTGAGGGTGAGAAGTTACGAATACACTGTGGAAAGCAGTTGCTTGTGTTTAATGTGAGATACAACCGCTACGGGCAGTGGGATACCGGCGGCTGGACGGACATCATTCAGGTCGCCGCAGGCGGCTCTCACACAGTGGGGGTTAAGTCCGATGGCACCGTGGTCGCCGCGGGAGACAATAACCGCGGGCAGTGCGATATCGGCGGCTGGACGGACATCATCCAGGTCGCCGCAGGCGGCTCTCACACGGTGGGGCTCAAGTCCGACGGCACCATATTCGCCGTGGGAGCTAACCAATACGGGCAGTGCAATATCGGTAAACCGTGGTGGCCCTGGATAATAGTTGCGGCGGTGGCGGCGCTGGTGATTTTCTTCGCGCATAAAAGAAGAGCTGCCCGGGCCAAAGGACGCTGAACTGTCGTTGGGTATTGTGAATCTTTTCGTTGCACATTAGGTTATAGCAAAAAGGCAGGATGACTATAAAAATTATCCTGCCTGCTTGATTTCTTGGTGGCGGGGGTTGGATTTGAACCAACGACCTCCGGGTTATGAGCCCGACGAGCTACCACTGCTCTACCCCGCGTCGAACAACCATTTTATCATTTTATAAGGTTTTGTGCTCAGCCTGGTGTGAGTCAAGGCCTCGGCCATTAGTACGGCTTAGCTAAACGGATTACTCCGCTTACACATGCCGCCTATCAAGCAAGTAGTCTACTTGCGGCCTTACCTGGTTAAGCACCCAGCAAAGTAAACCTTGCTGGGAACCCGAATTCCAGTGGGAGATCTCATCTTGGGGTGGGCTTCGCGCTTAGATGCTTTCAGCACTT
>CAZZAC010000010.1:0-37315 GCA_964652095.1 uncultured Dehalococcoidales bacterium
GCTGGCGGCGAAGTTCATTAAAAACTTTAGACACTTCAAGCGCGATATTCCACGAACAGTCGCCAAATCCGGGCCTATTCTGGACAGTGATTAACCAGTTAATTTCATGGGCGAGCTACCCCTGAAAAAAATCCCAGTATTAATATTATAGTGGAAGATTAGCAAGCGCTTTAGACCTATGTTTCTATTATGGATTAACATACATCCCCATGTTCGTGCAGCGGTGATATTCTCCTAATAGAAAAGGTAAACGGGCTCAAACCGTTGCACACATCACTGGACAAACACAACTATATTTACGTAGCTAGCACGTACGCATGGAAGGGCAAACATCCCGATGTTCATCCAATGGTACCTATATATGACATTTCTGCTTTTCGTCTCATTTTGGTAAAAATATTACGAAGTCATCCCAAACGGACCGAAAGATCGACGGTTCGTCCAACATGCAAAATCTCCCCCAAAAACGCTACTGGGAGTTTCAACGACTAGAGCTGCCCTTCCTTACCACTGCCTTGCCCCGCTCTTCCCTCGTTCCTCCTTCGCTCTTCCCCCGCTCTTACGCACTTCCACTTTGTTGTGCATGCTCTTTTTACACAAGAGCAACAGAGCGAAGAGCGGGGAGGCAGGATCAGATCAACTCGAGGGAAATATTTCGCAGGCAACAAAACGATGGATTGTGATGCAATTCTATTGATAATGCTAACTGCGAACACTGAATTGGATGCTGGCTTACTTGTCCAGTTTCTGGAACCATGTATTGGAACATGGAATTGGAGCCGCGAACTCACAGATTACAACTTATTAGCTACGAGTCATGAGATCCAAGTTCCATATTATTAGCTATGAGTTTCAGGTTCCAGGCTCCACTTTCCAACCTCTGAGCGAGTAGTTCTACGGTTCTAAATTATACGGTTCTATGGTTCTAGCTTATTAGCTGTGCGTTTCAGGTTCCAGGCTCCACCTTCCAATCTATGCGCTAGTAGTTCTATGGTTCTAGGTTCTAACTCAAAGAACTAGCAGTTCAAACTCAGAATCAACAGTAGAACCAGAACCTAGAACGAACTCGAGTAGATACTAAACTGGATACTAGTGGAAACTGAAGCGGAACCAGGAAGTAAATCTTGAGTACACAATTTGGCTGATTGTTATATGTAGTCGACCCAAGGTCGTTTATATTTCTCGATGGCAGCCTCTATCTTCTCCCAGGCATCTTTTTCCTCCCCACGCATCATTGGTATTTGGAACGTAAAGAGTTTCCCAAATCGTGAAAAATATATTCCTAGCTTCTCCAATTCCCCATACATGTTGTTTTCTCTCTTATTCAGTATGTAATACCCCATCAATTGCCTGAAGTATTCTCTCTCAAATTCTAGAGACTTGGTTGTCTTTATCTCCATCAGAGTGTCATCGATTATGAAATCAGCATCCGCTCCCTTTAAATCGAGGCTACTCTGCCCAAAACGGGGATAAAGAATGCACCGTCTAACAGCGGTAAAAGATGCGCGGTCGACCAATTTCACCAAGCACTGAAGGTCTTTAACGTCTTCCTCAGCTGTATCGAAAATTTGACTGTTTGGGAAATTTCGGTGGCTTCTAGCAACGTTTTCCAGCCAAGCGAGTACCATACAATCAGGCATTAGCTCAGCTATATCAAGCTGTCCTTTCAAGAAGGCTTCTTTTCTTTGGTTGAAGTCTTTCAAGAATTGCTTGCGTTTTCTGTCACCATTAACACCATCCTCAGCCACAAGCGGGAATTCTCTGACAAGGTCACGGTTCAAGTTCCGAAGTTGAAGTCCCATGGCATAACCGAAGGCTGTTCCAACTGTACTGGGATTCTTTGTTAGTGGCGGAGCTAGAAGTTTGCCCTGTAAGGTAAAGGGGGGCTTGTCAAATATAGCGTCAATGAGAGTGCCTGCTTTCTTACTACTCGTGAAATCCAATATCGACATGCTCCGCTCCCAAAAACCGATGCAATTCTCATTCGTAGAAAAGTACTGCCTACGAGTGAATTATAGCGTGATTAGGTTCTCCATTCAAGCTGCTAGGTCGGGAATTACTATGACGGTGCAGAGAACTGTGTCGCTGAACATTTTGACGTTTTGTGTGATATGCCTGATTACTGTTGCCCCAAACTGACTTTGGTGCACTAATCAAAATCTAGGCGGTCTTTCGTGGTGGCTAAGGTGCTTTACCTGTTGGTTGAAACGGGGAGGATGTTTTGTCCTACCGGGATTATTGGGGACCCTGCGGAGCTGCTATATGCCAGCTAGCATAACTAAAGTTAACTGTCCTCAGCATATGGTCTTTCCCTTCTCACCACCCCGACGTTTGGCTTCAGGAACAGCGAGCCACGCCTACTTGAGCCACTGTTTCATTAAATAGTCATGGCGCTCAGAATCATTTTTAAGCATTCCCTCTATATCCGCTCCGGGATTGAGATACTCAAGTAGCTTGTAGTTTATCATCTCGAACAGACTGACAAAGGTACGCGCGTCTTCATATGATAGTGGCGACATCATTTGCTGGATAAACTCCCTGCCTGCTATATTTGCTGGTTTAAGGGCGTCCTCTCCCTTGCTGGTGATAAACACATTTACTACTCTGCGGTCACTCTTGTCTCTTACCCTTCTGAGCAGACCAGCTTTGACCATGCGGTCGACCATCATACTGACGCTGTTTGTCTTACGTTCTACCCACTGGGCTATATCAGTTATTCTTACAGGCGCATCGTGGTATTTTACAGTCACAAGCACTAAATACTGCTCCATATCAAGCCCTTGTCCCTTATGTATTTGGTCCGAACAATTCTTATACCGGGTGTAGGTTTGGTACAACATGCGCCCCAATCTCAAATTTAGATTTTCAAGCTCAGAATCTACCATGATATTTAGCTTCTCCTTTACCTTTAGAGTCCTCTTTAAGACAATAATAGCACTGGCAGGGGGAGGCATCAACAAACTAGGTGATGAAAGGTACTAATCAGAGAGGGAATTCGCTTCAAAATCCTGCATTTGGTTATTGAGCTATTCACGCGTTGAACAAAACTGACATTTGTGCAATTCGGCAAATTATACAAAGACTCATCCTGTGACATATATTTCAAACGAGAAAAGGACATTCTCGCATTCAAGTGCATGTCGACACCCCTATGTTCGTGCAGTGGTGGCTCCTTAACTCTATAGTATGTCTTGGACACCGCACAAAAACCATTGACAATTTCCTTAGTGGGAATTTAACAATGTTATCATATAATGGTACCCTGAGTACTATAAGGCGAATATAGTTTATGAAGATAATATCTAGTTCTAGGAGACGCCATCACGTGGCAAGAGTTGGCGTCTTTATGATTACGGCGGCCCTAATTGCCGGGATGGTAGGCTGTGATGGTGGCGGTTTTGAGTACGACCTCATTATCGCCAATACCGCTGGAGGGGTGGTAACTACCCCTGGAGAAGGGACTTTTACCTATGACGAGGGAACAGTTGTCAACCTGACGGCCGAGGCTTTGTGGGGATACGAGTTCGCCAACTGGACTGGCGATGTGTACACCATCGCCGATGTTAATAATGCCACCACCACCATTACCATGAACGACGACTACTTAATCGCAGCCAAATTTGCGGTTGAACCTCAATACAGCCTCATCATCACCAGCACCGAAGGCGGCGAGGTGACCAAACCTGGAGAGGGAATATTTGTCTATGACGAGGGAACAGTGGTCGACTTGGTGGCTACCCCCGACGATGGCTACCGCTTTGCCAACTGGACTGGCGATGTGGGAACCATCGCCGATGTCAACGCTGCCGCGACAGCCATCACCATGAACGGCGACTACTTTATCACCGCCAACTTTGCTTAATACTTCCCCATGGTCGCCGCAGGCAAACTTCACACGGTGGGATTGAAATACTACAGGCAGTGAGATGTCGGCGGCTACCACCCGTAAGACTGCGATTTAGCCGTTAAATCTATTTGAAATAGTTATACAGTAACGTACGCATGGAAAGGCAAACATCCCTATGTTCGTGCAGTGGTGACTCCATAACTCTATAGTATGTCTTGGACGCCACACAAAAACTAATGACAACTTCCTTAGTGAGAATTTAACATTGTTATCATATAATAGTACCCTAAGTACTATAACGCGAATACGGGGTATGAAGATGATATCTGGTTTGAGGAAATTCCACTACGTAACAAGAGTTAGTGTCTTTTTGGTTACGGTAGCCTTAATTGCCGGGATGGCAGGCTGTAATCCTTTTTGCACACTCACTATCGACAGCACCGAGGGGGGATCGGTAACCGTCCCTGGAGAGGGTACTTTTATCTATTTTGTTTCCCAATGTGGTCCGTGGGTCGACCTGGTAGCCGAGGCTGACGAGGGCTACCGCTTCGTCGAATGGACAGGCTATGTTGGCAACGTCGACGCTGCCATAACTGGCATCCAGATCTGTCGCCACGAGTCCATAACGGCTCACTTCTGGCCCGAATGTACCCCCATGGTCACGGCAGGCAGCTTTCACACGGTGGGGCTTAAGGACAACGGCAGGGTGTTTGCCGTGGGAGACAACTCTCACGAGCAGTGCAATGTCAGCGGCTGGAGGGGCATCAACCAGACCGCCGCAGGCAGCTATCACACGGTGGGGCTTAAGTCCGACGGCACTGTGGTCGCCGTGGGATGGAACAACTACAAGCATTGCGAGGTCAGCGGCTGGGGTAATATCATCCAGGTCGCCGCAGGCCAACAACACACATTAGGGCTCAAGTCCGACGGCACCGTGGTCACCGCGGGACAAAACTACCACTGGCAGCGCAATGTCGGCGGCTGGACAGGCATCAACCAGACCGCTGCGGGCGACTATCACACAGTGGGGCTTAAGGACGACGGTACCGTGGTCGCCGTGGGGGAAAACGACAAGGGACAGTGCGATGTCGGCAACTGGACGGACATCCTCCAGGTCGCCGCAGGCGGCAATCACACGGTGGGGATTAAGACCGACGGCACTGTGGTCGCCGTGGGGGAAAACGACAAGGGGCAGTGCAATGTCGGCAACTGGACAGACATCGTCCAGGTCGCCACAGGCGGCTATCACACGGTGGGGGTTAAGACCGACGGCACTGTGGTCGCTGTGGGAGACAACGAATACGGGCAGTGCGATGCCGGTGGCTGGACGGACATCATCCAGGTCGCCGCAGGCGGCAATCACACGGTGGGGCTTAAGTCCGACGGCACCGTGGTCGCCGTGGGACAGAACGGCTACGGGCGGTGTGATGTCGGCGGCTGGACGCTTATCAGCTAGGTCGCCGTAGGTGGCTGGACGGACATCTTGCTTCAAACCACTGACCTAGAGGTAGAATACTCAACGCCTTTTTCCCAAAACTACCACACGTAAGATGGTGATTTAGCCGTTAAATCTATTCGAAATAGCTATACAGTAACGTACGCATGGAAGGGCAAACATCCCGATGTTTGTTAAATGGTAACATTCTAGTATGTTGTGACGGCCAGCCGGTATCACACGAAATAGCGATTTTTGACTTCTTAACTCTATCGTATGTCTTAGACATCGGACAAAGGACTATTGACACTACCCTAGACAACGGTATAACATTAGAATACACTCTGTTCGAAATAGTGGTTTAAGTATTAATATCAGGGTAGGTGGTCACGTGTGTGCCATAGAGGATTGCGTTAGTTGCCACGACTTCCAGCTGACCAGATATAGACATGTGAACCGAGCCCTCTGTTCCTGCGGCAGTAAGATTGACGATGCCTTTGGAAACGCAGGGCTGTTCAAAAACGTCGAAAGTACAAGAATCTGATTTCAATGATAAAGCAGTAGCTTTGGCATGAAAGCATTTTGATTTTGATATTTGGAATTTGTTGGGAAGACTACATGAATTTGGAGGTAAAGTATGAAGATGATACGTAGTTCGAGGAAACATCGTTACTTGGCAAGATTTAGCATCTTCTTGATTACTGTAGCGTTAATTGCAGGGATGGTGGGCTGTAAGAGTGATCAGTACGTCCTCACCATCCGTTGCACCGAAGGCGGTCAAATAACCTCCCCTGTCAAGTCGAGTTCCACCTATCCCGTGGGAGAAGTCATAAACCTAACGGCCGAGGCTGAGGAGGGCTACCGGTTTGACAGATGGACTGGTAGTGTGAGCACCATTGCTGATATCAATGCCGCTGTGACCACCATCACCATGAACAGTACCTATTCTATTAAGGCCAACTTTGTTCAGGGCCAAGAAATACGGGACTGGTACGATCTGGATGCCATCAGGGACAACGACAACTTGGGCGGCCATCACCGTCTGATGAATGATCTCGATTCCGCTACTGCGGGCTATAATGAGACGGCAAGTGACACAGCCAACGAGGAAAGTGGCTGGCAGCCAATTGGAACGGCTGGTGAGCAGTTTACCGGCAGTTTCGACGGTCATGGATATGAAGTAAGGGGCCTGTTTATCGACCGCCCTGGCGAAGATGGTGTGGGGCTTTTCGGTTGTGTTGCTGAGGGAGGCATTGTCGAAGACATCGCCGTGGTAAACGCCACTGTGACTGGCAAAGATAATGTTGGTGGTCTGGTGGGATGGAATCGTGGCACTGTGAGCGGCTCCTATTCCAGCAGCAACGTGACTGACAGCAGCGAGCATGTTGGCGGTCTGGTGGGATGGAATCGTGGCACTGTGAGCGGCTCCCATTCCAGCAGCAATGTGACTGGCAGCAACAATTATGTTGGCGGTCTGGTGGGATGGAATCAGGGCACTGTGAGCGGCTGCAATCACACCGGCAGCGTGAGTGGGGACCGGTATGTTGGGGGTCTGGTGGGATGGAATCAAGACACGGTGCGTGACTCTCATTCCAGCAGTAAGGTGACTGGCAGGAACGAGCATGTTGGCGGTCTGGTGGGATGGAATCAGGGCACTGTGAGCGGCTCCCATTCCAGCAGTAATGTGACCGGCAGCAGCGAGCATGTTGGTGGCCTGGTCGGATGGAATCAGGGCACTGTGAGCGAATCCCATTCCACAGGCAGCGTGAGTGGTGATTTGTGGGTTGGCGGTCTAGTGGGATGGAATGATGGCACTGTGAGCGGCTGCAATTCCACAGGCAGTGTGAGTGGGAACCAGTATGTTGGCGGTCTGGTGGGAAAAAACGATGATGGCACTGTGACCGATTGCCATTCCAGCGCCAACGTGACTGGCGATGACTATGTTGGCGGTCTAGTGGGAGATAATCGGTGGACTGTCAGAAACTCCGATTCCACAGGCAGCGTGAGTGGTGGTTCGTGGGTTGGCGGTCTGGTCGGATGCAATGAGCGCAAGGTGAGCAACTCTTGGTCTACAGGCAGCGTGACTGGCGATGACTATGTTGGCGGTCTGGTGGGAAAAAATGATGATGGCACTGTGGACCAGTGCTATTCCAAAGGCAGCGTCACTGGCCACCAGCGTGTTGGCGGCTTGGTGGGATACAATGAAAATAGCTCTGTGAGCGACTCTTACTCCACAGGCAACGTGACCGGGGACCAGTATGTTGGCGGTCTGGTGGGATACAATGAGAAGGAGTCTGTGAGCAAATCTTATTCCACGGGCAAGGTGATAGGTAATACAGATTTTGGCGGTCTTGTGGGACTGAATAATGAGGGCACTGTGACGAGCTCCTTCTGGGATAGGGCAACTTCCGGGACGAGAGAAAGCGCCGGGGGCAAGGGCGAGACTACTGCGGACATGCAGGACATCACCACCTTCCTCAACGCCGGGTGGTCTATATGCGACGTCACTCCTCCTCAGCCCAGCAATGCCTGCACCTGGAATATCTTTGACGACGAGACCTATCCCTTCCTGAGCTGGCAGTCCGTGTCTTAGCACAACTGGAGCCCAGATGATTGAGTCAAAGCGATAACGTGCGTGAGGGTGGAATTGCAAAAAAGCCTGGATTGTTACGTCACTACACAAAATGACGGATTGTGTAGTCGTAGAACTACGAGGATGGATACAATAGCATCCTCACAGCTTGGTTATGTAGATGTAGTCCAGTCCCTCGCGCATAAAGATGTTTGTTACTACAACATCTTGGTTTGTTTTCGCAATTTCGTCTTGTATACCTTCTTGAACCCATAAAGGATGGTCGAATAAACGTTTAGTTATGGCACTAAACCTATTACGCACTTCAGGGGCAAAACTTGGCTGATAACAAAGTGCACCGTAAACTTTACTGCCTCTCATCTGCTCAAGGCTAAACCGGAGCCCTTCCTCTAGTGTGTTAAGCCAGTTGTTGAATGCCGTTCTATAAAAGAAGGTTCGCGACATTTTATGGTGCTTAGAGGTTGGATTATTAGGGTCCCACTTATCTCTGATTGCGTATTCTTCGATTAGTCTCAGAAGAAAGATCAAATTGTCAATCTCGTCAGATCGGTAGTTAGCATCACTCCCAGATAATTCTTCCACAGCTGAAAGATTACAGAATTTTGAGATGAATCTTTCAATACTCTGCCACAGAATAGGTTGTTGCTTCTGCTCAGTGCGACTCTCCGCAGCATAAAGACGAACTATATCCGTCTCGATGTTGATTTCTTTCAGGATGGAAGAAAGCAGGAAGTTTCTGATAGCAGGAACGGACTCTCCGTTTAGAATATCTGCCTCAGAGTATGGAGCTTGTGGGTCGCCGCATCTTTTTCTGAAGGCCTCAAGTTTTTGCCCATATATGTCGGCTAGCTTGGCATCGATGTGTGATTTCTTATAGCGTTGCTGAACAAAATCAGTATGGGCTTCGTAGACCGTCACTCTAAGAGCATTAACATCAGGAGAAACAAACACTAAGCAGGAAATACGGTCTTTGTTGTTGCCAATCATTTGGGCCACAGCCTTATGTTGACCATCGAAAAGCTTAAGGGTTTTTGTATCCGGGTCGAGGCGAGTAAGAGAGGGCAAGAGCTGAATCGATGATTTGAGGTTGAATAGGAGAGGTAGTATTTTCTTATCATCAAGAGGGCGCAGCTGGATTTCGTTATCATTCTCAATGTATTTCGTTTCTACTTCATGGAAAAAATAATAGTGATCCTTAACTCCAATCTTCTGGTTATACAATGGTAACTGGACACCGTTGAATGTTATTGTTCGGTTATCTGCAGCTATAGAGTAAACAGACGGAACTGCAGATGGGCATAAATTCGCAAAACCTTGTACACTTGTTAGACGCCTTTTAATTCTTACTTCCTCTCGATAATCAATAGGCATCTTTCTCCCCTTTGCAGCGTGGCAATTAAGTTTCCTTTCATCAGGTGACGCGTGTACCGGAGCAAAGTTACTCAATTCTTGGGGATAACCATCAGCATAGCTGTAAATATGATCAAATTGAATTTCGTCTCTGCTGTAGCCTTCTAGCGTGTCATTGCAGATGTAGCAATTTTTGTGTTTTTCAAGTAGCTCCTTTTTCTCCTCTTCAGTCAATATGCGTCTTTCTTCTTTTGGCATTGAATGAGTCCTCCAATCTTCCCTATATTAAAGTGGCTAGTAAAGTTTGGGCAATGACGCAACTATCTTGACAGTATTTAAGCTTACCGTAACAACTTTGCCAAGTAGCCGGATAATATATTCCGGCTCATCCAGCCTATTCGGGTCATTGACTATGCCACTTCTCTTATCGGCGCTTACCTGATACTGGTCAAGGATCCACTCGAGAGCAGAGCGATTGCCCAAACGGTATTCGAAAACTTTCGGGGGGATGCCACCCAGGGTTAAAAAATCATTATAAACTATCTGGGTTTTGTCCCTGGATAAGGTCATTCTCTCAACTCGATAATTCACCTTGGCGTCCTTGTTTTCCAACCATATTAAGGGGTATTCAGTCTGCTTTTCATAGTTTATGTGAAGCTCTGCGAGCTGCTTACCAGCTTTTGCGAACTCTTGGAAATCAGGGGCAAATGGTATCCGCGGCAGCTCACGTTTCAAATTGGCCGCATACTTCTCACGGTACCGAGTGTGATGTAGGATAGCATAGATATAATGGAAGATATCCTGCTTTGAAATATGACTGTCCTTGTAGTGCTCTCGAAATTTAGTTAGTGCCCAATCGGTTATGTTTTCCTTACGAGTGGTGCCATCATCAGTATAAGTGCATAACGGGAAACACTCTGTGGCAGCACCGAAACCACCACACGTAACAAAATTGGGGATTCGGTTAGATAATAAGCAGCAAAATGGCTTTTCGCCACTTCTGCTTATACAAATTATTTGATTCTCTGACTCACTTTTATAATCAGGCAAGACTATACGAAATAGACCAGGTCTCTCATTCAGTACCGAATCATAATACAGGGATTGTACCGTAAAAGGTCTATACAATGAGGACCTTATTTTTCTCCCATCAAATTGAACAGTCGTACCACGTTTCATGTGAAGCTTTAGTGTGCTGCTCCATCGAACTTTGTCATAGTTGACGAAGCTATCAATATCTTTCGGTTTTCCTTCTGCTTGATAACGTATGACTTCAGCGTTATAGTCATCACAGAAATGTTCTGTTCGAACGGCGAGTGCTTTCGGGTTAAAATCGTAGACTATAGCATCGCGGGCGGTATTGACACCAGGGGAAAAGACTTTGAAGATCATGCCTGATTCTGACTTGCTGTCGCGAACTGACATCGGAATTAGTGCCTCAAAGTCCGCTTGTAATCCTTCGGTAAGCCAAGTGTTATTCTTATCCGGCAAAAGTTCATCCCACTCTACATTCGCGAGGTGTGCCTTTTGGTTGAGATAATCATATTTTTCCTCTTTCCGCCAGAACTCATCCGTTCTTGAATAATAGATTTTCGCTTGTTTAAGCTGATTGGTACCATTCTTCTTAACAAAGAGATTTATACTCACGCCAACCTGAATCCCAAAGACGTTGTGAGTCGTGCCGGATAGCTTCGGGTTTTTACGAACGTTGCCACCTAAATTCAGAATATATATAGCGTTGAAATCCTGCTGCAAAGATTTTCTCATCCCGTCGAAAGTTATTTCACTCACAAAGCTATTGTTGGTCACAAAGGCTACTACTCCTTCATCCCCGATTCTCTCAGACGCCCAGCGTATGGCTTTAACGTAGGGGTCGTTTAACTTCCTAAGCAAAGTTGCCTTCGATCCCTTTCCATAGGTTTGAAAAACGCTCTTATCTATTTCCTCGTATCTCCGATTCTTATTGTTATCGTTTTCGTTTACCTGTCCGGCGTTATAAGGAGGATTACCGATAACAACGAAAATTGGGGTTGTTTGCTGGCGTTTCACCCTGGCTGTGTTCTCCTTGGTGAAGAAAGAAAGCTGCTTAACTTTGGCAAGGTCAAAGGTATCGACTAAACAGATACCACTAAAGGGCTCGTATTTGCCGGTGACTTCGTAATATTCGTGCTCAATATTCATTGAGGCGATGTAGTAGGGTAGAAGCATGACCTCGTTGCAGTGTAGTTCTTTGGCGTATTTGAAAGGCAGTTTTGAATGCTGTATTTCCCGCATCACCCACAAAATGAAGTTGCCGGTTCCAACAAATGGGTCAATGATATGCACTCCTTCGTCCGAAAGGGAACGCCCGAACTCTTGTTGTAGGATATGCTCTACGGATTTAACCATAAACCTCACAATCGGCTGCGGAGTATAGACAATGCCGTGAGTATCGGCAACCTTGACTGAAAAACCTTGGAAGAACTTCTCATAAACTGTGTTAAGAAAGCTTTGCTTCCGGGAGAAATCATCAATGGTTGCCGCCGTCTTCTCAATAGCGACATAGAAGCGGTCAAGCGGTTTGAGAAACTCATTACGGCTAAAGTATTGCGAGGTCAAGGCTGAAATGACCTTTTCAATTTCATGAGCTATGACATTTCGTTCAACAAAATCAGAATTATTAAAGACTTTGCGGAAAATGCGCTCGGTAAGCAGGTGTTGAATAAGCATCTCCTCTACAGCCTGAATGGAGATATTGGGGTTAATAGTCTCTTGGCAAAGCTGAACCAAATCGTTGAATGCCTCAATAAAAAGGGTGTTGGTCTTGCGTTCCCTTTCAATGAGTTGGAGTAATCCGGTTGCTAATTCTCGTACTTTGAGTTTGAATTCTTCGACAGCCTGCCACCACTGCTCAAAAGTAGGTGCCTCGTATTCGAAGAAGACTCTAAGACCTTCTATGAGATGATCGGGCTTAGAAATATCCTCGTCGAAAACCTCGTGCCCATCCTGCCATATAACGATACGTTTTGGTGCTTGGAATAGAATATTGTTCTTGGGATAACCGATACCGAATTTCTTTTTTATCGCTTTATCTAAGTCGTCGCTGGTATCCTTGGCTTCCCAGAAGCCATGTGCAAGGCTAAAGTTATCAACCAATGCGCCATCAACAAACAGGGTGTGCTCATGTTTGCTGGGTTTTAAGGGGTACTTCTCAACGAGGGTCCACTCGAACTGGCTGGCACAATGGCGGAGTAAAGAGGCAAATGCCGGTGATACAGCGCCTTCATGTGACACACCAAGTTCAGAGAGGCCGCTGATAGCTTCATAGTATGCTTTGACCGACTTGTGTCCGGGTTTAATATTTAGAGTCAGCATTGTCCTAACTTAACCAAATCGAACACCACTAATTTGAGCATAATCAAATTGTGTAGACATGTCAAGCAATAACGAAAATAAAGAGGCACAACGCAACCCGGGGTAAAAACCTAGCCATTATTAGCAGCTATGGAGTTAGATAACAATTCTGACAATTGTGCAGTGGTACTCAACCGCCATGGGAACACGTTCAATTGATGCGTCTAATCGAAATTGCGCCGCATTCATGCCAGAATTTGCCAAAAAGTCTCATTCTGAGGCATGTCCTGACTATTCTTTGAGAAGTGCAGCTTTTGTTGCAGGGTTGTGGGAGTTACCTACATATTATAAAATGGAATCGTCATCAGCTAAAGGAGGGTAACATGAACCTCTCTACAAATAATTCGACTCCTAGGATAACTGTAAAAGGTGAAATCATCGACCGAAAAGACAAAAAACCAGGAAGAGAGATTGTAATTGAGAAAACTGAGTCGCGCAAATTGCCAATTAATGATTACCCAATAACACATAAAAGAAAGCCAGAGGGGCTAGAAGTAATAGCTGTAAGTAGGCAAGGCAAGTGCCAAGCTTCTTTTCACCGTTATCCAAAAAAAAGTCGTTATGGCGAAGGCGCTCATATTTACACTGCTACCCGCAGGTTGCATGACAACTCTCAATCCGACCTATTTCGCAACTTTCTGCAGCAAGCAGGAGTGTTCACGCCGGGGACACAAGTCAGCTTGGATTTTGAAAAGTGCGGTAAAGTTATAAGAGTATACCTCTAGACTAATGCCCGCTAAAGCCGGGGGTTCGCTGCCGCTTATGAGACCTTAGCCAAGCATCTTGAGGGATGTTTCAGCTTCTAGCTTCCCCCCTTTGCTAAACAATCCTCGGATTTGTTCACTCGCCGCACCGGAGAGTTCATTCCTTATAGCATCGAGATTCGCTAGCCACATAGGTGGCTCATTGCTGGCTTCACAACGCTTGTTTGCAAGTTGTTCCATCGCCCTGTATACTGCACACGGAGGGAGGGTTTTATGAATATCCATGTAGGCAATCTACCCAACGAAGTCACAGATGAGGAATTGCGGGAGGCATTTGAAGCTTTCGGGCAGGTTACGTCAGTGAACATCATCAAGGACAGGTATAGTGGCCAGCCTAGGGGATTTGGGTTCGTGGAGATGCCAGCCAATGCTGAAGGCCAGGCCGCAATCAGTGGCCTGAACGGCAAGGAGATGAAAGGGAGAACACTGGCCGTAAGTGAGGCGCGCCCGCGCTCTGAAGGCGATCGAGGCGGTGGGAGGCGTTCTTAGTAAGCAGCGAGCAAATATAACAGATTCACAATAGAACTTTGTCTAACAGCACGTAAAAGACTATGCATTGCCCCATCCAAATTCGGCTTCGCTTAACTTCTCACTGACAGGGCGCACTCTTAACAATCACTCAGATTGTTTGATGATGTTCTTTCTGGACGTTACTTGTGGTATGCTTAAACTAGGTTTTCGAGGTATGAGGCAGGAGGATAGCCATGAACGCTGACATTTATCAGTTCGAGCTAGGGAATTTTCACTGCGTAGCTGTTAGTGACGGCACTCACACGTATACACCTCCGACCTTCCCACCGCCTGCTATATTCCTGTTCGCCAATGCCCCAAAAGAACGACTCGAGCCAGTGCTTCTTGAACACAACCTACGGCCAGAACAGTGGCTGGAGTGGACAAGCCCATACATCTGCTTGGTGATTAACACAGGCAAGTACCGCGTGCTGGTGGATACGGGTGCCGACGGTCTTGGCCCAAACACGGGAAAACTCCTCCAGAACCTGCAGGCTGCAGGAATTGCGCGTGAGGACATTGACACGGTCATCTTAACACATGGACATCCAGACCACATCGGTGGGAATACCGATGGTGAAGGCAAGCTGACTTTTCCCGACGCTCGGTACGTTATGTGGAAAAGCGAGTGGGACTTCTGGACCTCGGGACAGGCGGAGACGAAACTCGATGAACATGTCAGGGAGCGGCAGCTGAAATTCGCACGCAAGAACCTGCCGCCGATTCAAGGTCGATTGGAACTTGTTGACCGTGAAATCGAAATCGCGTCCGGTATACGCGCCCTAGCAGCGCCCGGTCATACACCGGGGCATATGGCGCTGACCATTTCCTCGAGAGGTGAGCAACTGCTGTGCATCTCTGATGTGGTACTCCACCCCATACATCTGGAGCACCCGGAATGGTGTGCAGGCACCGATTTTTCTCCCTCCCAGGTCGTTGCCACCAGGCGCCGGCTTCTGAGCATTGCTGCGGCTAGGAACGCCCTGGTGCTTGTCTTTCACTTCCCCTTCCCAGGTCTGGGCCACGTTAGCCAGAGTGGGGATGCATGGCAGTGGCAGCCTATCGAAACGACACAATAGTCCAGAATGTGCAATCAAGGCTATTTCTAGGGATAGAGTTTCGCAGTAAGGTTTGCCTCGTGTTGCCTGAGCCACTTCTTATACTCTCGCCATCTGTGACAGTGTTGAGCTACCAGTTCCCAGAATCTCTTTGAATGATTCATCTCTTTCAGATGGGCAAGTTCATGGATAACAACATAGTCGATCACAGGCTCTGGCGCCATTATTAGTTTCCAGTTAAAGCTAAGGTTTTTCTTATGAGAGCAGCTGCCCCAGCGAGTCCTTTGCCCTCGTATGACAATTCGTTTGCAGTGAATGCCCATCTGAGAACTCAGCCTATCTACTCTCTCGTTTATCAGCCTAGCAGCCTCTGCCCGATACCACTGTTCCAAAGCCAACTCCAAGATACCATTTTTAAATAATCCGTGACTCACTGCCAGTGTATCTCCCTCTAGTGTTACACTATCAACTTCACTGTGGTTTTCCCGCTTGACTAGCTTCAAGTCTCGGCCAAGATAGGGGATAGTATCGCCACTCCTAAGTTCCTCCTCGGCATAAGGCGATTGGAAATTGCTATATCTTGCCAGGCTACTTGAGATCCATCGTTCCTTTGATTCTAGAAGTCCAGGGAGCTGCCCAATCTTGTAAGAGTGAGGAATAATTACCGTAAGCCCCGTTTGTCGTCTCACCTCGAGCCGAACATGCCTTGCCCTAAGGCTTCGCTTGACTGTATATGTGATGCTTTGCCCATTAATACTGGTTTCACGTTTCTCTACCGTAGTTGGTTGATGCCAAGTTTCTCGTGCCATGTATATAGTCTAGAGGTTCAACATATTGTCTGTCTAGAACATAGGGCAGAAGGAAGAGAACGACGGCTTAAAGTCACAAAAGCCTGTTTTGTTACCCAACTGCATAGGCCATCGAAAAGTGCAGCGCCAGGGTAAGGGCAGGGAAATGACTCGGACCATACGCTGAATCGGTCTAGTCGTTTCTGTGTAACGCCTGGCGGAGCACTGTGATTACCACTATGATTTTCTACTATGATTGGCACTATGATTGGCTGCTATGATTACTACTATGATTTATTACCAAAATCGCATTAAGGTTGGCTGTGGCTGCAAGCTTTTTTCCAGTCCTGGTAGTAGCGGTACGCTGTGTTCGGCTTGATGCCTAAAGCTTTCACTTCGGGGTCGCCCGGTCTTTTCCCTCCGTCAAATAACCGAAAAGCCTTTTCCTTTATACTGTCTCTTCTTCCGGTCTTCTCTCTAGTTGGTGGAATTTTACGTTCTATCTCCAGTTCGCCAAGTGCGGCCTTGACGATATTGCCCACCTTTTTAGTCATAACACCCATGTCAATCATCTTGTCCATACTACCGATACTCTTTAAATACTCCACGAACTTATCCGGTACTTCAACTTCATCCTCAAATCCTCGAACTCTATACGTGGTGACACTGTCCGTGGCCTCCAAAATTGTGCTTCCATCAGGCCTCGCTTCACCGTCGAGCAACCCTTTCAAAAGAACCAGAGGGATACTTTCCCAAAATACATGGCCGCCGAGGTCCTCAGGTCTAAGAATCAAGTAATAATAGCCGAGACACTTTGGCTTCTCTAAGAGTGGCAAGCCATTCTTGTCTTTTAGCCATGGTAGAAGAAATTCGTAGCCGTCGAATCTTATCTTCACCGGTCTCAACCAGACCTCAGCATAAGTAGCAGCAAAAATATCAAAGTTGAAATCGAGAGACGGCACTTCTTCAAAACTGTAGCTTGCTGACGGCAATGGGTAATAGCGCCTATAGTATTGAGATGGGAAAACGACAAACTGACGCAAGATCTCCGGGCAAAGTTGCTTTAATCTCTTGTTGGCCACGCTGACCAGGGTACCATCAAACTCTGTTTCATCCTTTTTAGAGAGTACATAATCAAAGTCGTGATTCGTATACCGCATATCCTGAACCTTTGCCCGGAAATAACTTCCTAGATCTCTCTGCTTTTGGTCGAGTCGAGCGGTCAGCTTTGCCATTTCTTGATTAAGGCGATGATTGTATTCAACGGCTGTACTTGTAGCCTGCAGTTTCTGTGCCTCTTTCTTCTTGCGCTCTTGAATCTTTTCTAGCCACCAGCCATAGTCGAAAGCCCTCATGTCGGACAGGTACGCTGTTCCCTTTTCTATGTATGCATCTATAGCTTTCCCGACGGCTAGTCTAAACTCGTTGTGTTCCTTATCATTCAGATATTTCTTGGCGTCATCAACAGGCGGTTTTATGGATAGGAATGCAGCAAACCGTCTATCTTGATATTCCTTTTTTTGTCGTTCCGCCTCAGCTCTTTGATATGTCTCTACTATCAGCGATTGAATTCGGATCATCGGGTCGATAACCTGTGTGTCATAGGCATAGGGGAAATACCTATCTCCAGTATCCATGCACTTGGATAGCCACTCTGCTATATCGGCCACACACTTACTAAACTCGACCTTCTCATTGTCATGTAGATAGGCGTCTAGATCTGCGTTAAGCTGTTCTATGGTGAGTTGGCGTAGCTGCGGTGCTTTGCTCAGAATACGCTCCTGCCAATCATTGAAGCGCTTTAGTGCGCAGTGATTAAGTCTTTCCTTGTATTCGGGTTCTAAGCCAAATATCTCAGTCATCTTGACCTTCACGCAGTCTTTAACTACAATGTCTAGAAAGTCAAAGCAAAGGCCAGCGTGAAAGTTCTTGCTATTGTACGCTGTGGCCCACCAATCATAACTTTTCCACACCAGAAGGTTGAAACCTTCTTTGAATTTGCCATAACTCACGCTCCCCAAGACGGGAGGAGTGAGTTATGGCCGAGAGCCTTTCCTACAAAGTAGTCGCATCCACCGAAAACTCGCTGAGGGCATACGACATAGACGCATCTTCTATCTTCGAGGTGAAGCAAGGTGGCTGAGCTATTGAGACCAGCCAGGGGCGGCTTTCTTCGCCCCTTTGGCTGCGGATGGTTTATTCGTGAGTTTCTTCTGGGGCGCGGCCCGAACGGGTCGCCGGCAATTGACCCTGCAGTCGGTGCTCCCCAGGCGGATATTTTTTTCACTATAAAAATTCGTTGATGCGCGCTACAGCAGTGGACCAGGCGACGAGAACAGAGGAGAAACGAGCAAGGCGTGAGCAGCGTTCCATAGAACCCACTAACGTCGAGAAACTGGCTGACAAGTATTTAGCGCGGATGCCATACAAATCTCGGGGCTGTCGATTCCGTAGTTTTGTCGTGTATTTCTCCAATCTTCAACGATTGGGCTAGGTGGAACCTACCGGCCGAGAAGAGCCATCAAGCTTTCAGGACCATCACCCACCCGGTCCGCCGCGCAGATATTTCCGTCTCACTGAAGCTGGCAAAACTGCTCCTGAGACAACCTGGGCTAATCCCTATCGCGCTCTTTACGGTTAATGTTCGGTCGACCGGGCGTAAAGCCGATAACAATTGGTTTTTGTTCATAAAATCTAAGGGACATCAGAGGAGGGGCTCTTGTTCAAGAGGCGTTCACATAGCATTCAGGACTCCGTTCAAATGTCGGTTACATCATTTAGATGTCGTTCAAATATCCAGGATTTGTCAGTGCAGAAATCACCTATAATTTGTCGCTCACAAGGCTATGCTGGTAAATGCGCTATCAAGAGGGTTAGCCGACAGGCTACTACTGATGGACCTTACCATAGGGCGTAAAGGCTTGCTAGGCTACCTGAAAGCTCTTAGTGGTAGTAGCGTCGTAAAGATAGTTCCCTCTATCACTAACGGCAATGCCAGCGGGGAGCGGGTTGCTGATAAAAGGCTGAAGGTAGTATGCGGAGCTAATACTAGCTACCTTGAGGACACAGCTTGGGTGGGTGATAAAACACCTTTAACCTTCGCTGAGGTCAGGATAAGCCCTAATAACACTGTCAAGCCTAACATCGGAAGCATAGAGCTAGCAAAAGCACTCAATAGAGTGCTTCCCTTCACTAGCAAAGACGACGCCAGACCAATTCTCCAATGCGTCAAGTTTATAGCTGGTGAGGGTAAATTGAAGCTGGTTGGTGCTGATGGTTTTAGGCTAGCAGAGGTTACACTTGACTATGATGAGGACACAGAAGGGCAAGTCCTGATACCTCATGATGAGTTGAAAGGCATCACAGGCGCACTTCGCAAGGCAAAGCGAGTTAGGCTAGGCTTTGAGGCAAGCGGTGATACTCTCGATGGTATGAGCCTTGTCATTGACACTGAGGCAATACGCTATAAGTGGCGTGGTGTTGACGGACAGTTCCCTAACTATGAACCGCTTATACCTACGCAGTTTAATATCATAGCTCACCTTGACACAATAGAGGCAATCAAAGCGGTTAGCTCACTCAAAGCCCTGTCAGACAAGCCCAAAGACTATCCGCTAGACTTGACCATTGGCGATGGCAAGATAGTCATGGCTAGTCCTGACGAAAAAGGCGAAGCCATAATACCAGCCGACACCGATGGACAAGGCTATGTGAGGGTAGATGGGAAATACCTTGCCGAAGTCCTGAAAGCCTGCGGGGGTATGGTGGACTTTAAGCTCTCCAACGCCTACTCACCAATGCTCTTTACTGCCGATGGTTGCCAAGTGGTAGTAATGCCGATTATGAGCAACACGGCAAATGAGCAACAGAGGCAGGATATTGAAGCGAAGCGACAGGAAGCTCAAGCCGAGCCGACAGCCGAAGCCGAAGTTGTAGCCGAAGCCGAAGCGGTAGTCGAAACGAAGCCGAAGCGCAGCCGTAGCCGTAAAAGAGAACCAGTAGCCGTAGCATAGAACGCTTGACCAAAACACAACCACGCACAGGAAGGCGGCGGTAGCCGCCTTTTTGTGCTCTTTTTGTAGGGGTATTCCTGCCCTGTGCGGTAGGAAATACCCCTTTTTTATGTGCGGCAAGGGCAAAAACAGCCAGTCTGAAAGGGCGGTAATGTGAAATGTGAATTTTGCCATCAGGACGCCACAGGCTTGATAAACCTACGGGTCTATACAAGACAAGGTATTCAGGTCTGTAAGGGATGCTATGAGATGATAGACAGCCACCGCCACAAACCATATTCAAGGATAATGGACAAATTAGCCATAACTTAAGCTGGCTACTATATCAATCGTAAGGTGGCAACGCTAATAAGAAGCAACTGGCAAACAGGAAGCTAAATATAGCCTGACTTTAGTTGACAAACCACAAAGCCCGGAACCTCTAATGATATATTGACAGTGAAATGTAACGACAATATACTCTTACCAACCAAAGTCAAGGGATCGCGAAATCAGGTCACTACAAGTTGATATGGGAAATCCCGGATGAGATAGTAGGATGCAGAAAGGTGAGCCAGAAATGGGGCGAAGCAAGAAGTCTAAAGTTCTTGCGGTGCTAGGCACTTTGGTGGTGGTCGGAATTGTTACCGGGTTAGTCGTTCTCCGTGCCAGTGGACATAGGGAGCCCTTCCCAGAAACACAACCCGTAGTGAGAGATATCTCTTTGATTGAAGATCGCATTACAAATGCCGTTGCCATATCTGAGCAGCTCACTCTAACGACAATCGGTGAGGTAGTTTACGGAGAACACAGAGCTCCAGTCTGGGCGCTCTCTTTCACCCCGTTAGAGGAACCGAAATATGAAGTCCTGCTGACTGGCGGCGTTCATGGTAACGAGCCAGTCAGTGTTGAAATCATGCTACAAATGGTCGAGACACTGGCCGAAAACCCACAGAAATATGAGAATATATATTTCGATATTGTCCCCATAGTCAATCCCTGGGGCTGGAGCCATGATATACGTTTTAATCGAGATGGCAGAGATGTTAACCGTGACTTCGCCTCTTTTACGTCCCAGGAAGCAATGATCATAAGAGAGTTCACGGCTGGCAAGGAATATGACCTAATAGTTGACCATCACGAATACGTCCGTGGCACAGGCTTTTTTATGTATCAGTTAGCCAATCCAAGCCAATCCGTCAGCCGGAAGGTTATCAAAGCGGTGAGGGACCAGGGTTATCCCATTGAGCAGGATGTGAGAGTCATTATCCTGAAGACAGAAGACGGCCTAATTGATGCGCCGATGTGGACACTGCGGTTCGTGAGACTGGTAAACCGACTGAGCATGACCAACTATTTCCGTTTGAATAACAACGACCTGGTGTATTTAATAGAGACACCTACCAGCCTGTCGTGGGAGAGCCGGCTGACGATGCACAAGATAGCAGTGGATATCCTTCTGAATAGCCTGAGCAGCGATTTTGCACAAGGTGGAAGTTAGTTGTAGAGCTTGTAGTAATGGGCTAATCAACTTAACATCCGGGTTATTCCTCATAAGGGGATCCTTGTTTCCAGCACAGAATTCTAGCCCTTTCCCTGATTGAGTGACGGCTTAGAGGGGTACTTTAATGGTATTTACGCCCTTGACCGACCTCCAGCAACAGCTCGAAATCAGTGGTAATAAGCCCAAACCCCTAAAAGTCGGGCAAAATTTTTCAATCGCTGATTTTGGGAGGCTGCTTGTGCGGTGTCCAAGATATACTATGGAGTTAAGGAGCAATGAATAATACGCCCGATTATTTAAATATCTAATAGGGCTTGGCCTGAGCCGAGACAGTTCTACCGGTCAGTATCACGGTCCAAGGGCTGCACCTCTTCCTGAAAATATCGGTGAAAGCAACGAGGCAGGTCACGGTAATCGAGGTTGGATATAGATTCCGGGCGACTCCTTGAGTTTAGAGTGTTCCAAAACAGGACCGACTTGCCTCGCAAACTCTCATTTTTCGCGTCATCAATCAGAGCAGCTAAGGCTTTTCCAGTATAGGTGCCATCCAGCTTGATGCCTTCACACTCCCTCATCAGGGACACTGCCTCCATTGCCTCCTTTGTAAAGAGTGCGTACCGTTTCCCGAAATAATCGTGTCTGATGTCAGCATCCGTTGCGGAGAACTCGAATATGGGGAAAGAATGATCCAGAGAATGAATTAATGAGTTTGTTCTGTTTATGAGTTTAATCATTCTTCTGGTATTGACGAATTTTTCACTGGTTACACGTACTGACACTACGCGACTGTTGAGCTTTGCTACCCTGAGTCCGAGAAGCAATCCAGCAGCTGTGCCCAGCGTACCGCAGGCAACATAGATATATTCTGGTTCAGGCATTTCATCATTGGCGATTTGTTTTCTTAATTCAAATGCCGCATTGACAAAACCGGTAACGCCAAGGGGCGAAGACCCGCCCGGAGGGATTAGGTAGGGAAAGCAACCGCTCTTGAGCCTGCGATGTATAAGTTGATACATCGTTGCCAGGCATACCAATGGCAGATTTCTTACGGATTCCAACTCTGCCCCACATGAGTGCAGTTCGGCGCCATAATAATGGCCCAGAAGCAAATTGTCACGAACATAGCGGGCATTCGGCTGAGGCACTAACATAGAAATGCTCTTCAAACCTACGTACTGTGCGCATATGGTAGTGGCGAGGGCATGGTTTGACCCGGCGCCGCCGAAAGTCATGACCTCCCTTACCCCTGAACGGATAGCGTTACCCAAGATGAACTCTAGCTTTCGTGGCTTGTTACCGCCGTAGAGCTTAGCACTCAAGTCATCGCGCTTTATATAGAGGTGACCGACGCCTAATTCCGTTCCTAAGCGTTCAAGCCTTTGTACAGGAGTAGGGAATTCACCAAGAGATATGTGAGGGAGCTTTTCTCCTAACAGGTGATACTGCTCAAATAGTGGAGGTGTTTCTACTCTTTTTCCGATGGTCATCCAAGCCAACTCCCGACAGCCCTGTTTTTCTAAAAACCATGGTTACATATTAGCACCTGAGGCTCTCACCGGCAATCTATTGTGCTGGCTGACCACATGGGTAACACCTGGGAAGATATCTTAGCAAGTCCGTGCTCAATATAGTCTACAGGGGCAAGATAGCCAAGGGATTGATGTGGACGGTTGCAATTATACTTGGACCGCCAGAAAGTTCAGCTTGCGCATTCCACCTTAGCGTGCAACTAAGTGACATTTCAAACTGATGTGCAATTTCACCCTCAGGTATATTATAGTTTTGGCCCAACCATCTAAGCTTCAGTTGTGTTAAGAAACGGACTCCCAGCTCAGAAACGGATAGGTCTGTCCATCGACGATATTCCAGGTGGGGGTGGTGTTGGTTACGCCAAGAGCGACGGCGATTATGTCCCACGGCTCGTCCAGCCCTTCCATCTCCGTGTCTGTGAAGGTGGCGATGTTCTGCATCTCCGCCGTAATCTTGCCCGTTCCTCCAGCGGATTCGGGTTGTGTGCTGGTTTGGGTATCCCAGAAGGAGTTTTCCACACTCCCATAATTAATACCCACCAAACCGCTAACAATCGTCTCGCCAGTCACGCTGCCGCTGGAGTAGCAGTTGCTCACAGTGCCCCCCCAGTGGTTAGTCCCCACCAGACCACCAACATACCAAAAGCCACTCACGCTGCCGCTGGAGTAGGAGTTGCTCACAGTGCCCGTATTATATCCCACGAGACCGCCAACACTCCGGGTGCGGCCCACGCCAGCGGTGGAATAAGAGTTGCTCACAGTGTGCTGATTCCATCCCACCAGACCGCCAACACGCTTATAGCCAGTCACCCTGCCGGTGGAATAGGAGTTGCTCACAATGCCGTCATTGTTTCCCACCAGACCGCCAACATACTCATAGCCAGTCACAGTGGCGTTCACCAGCCCGACATTCTCGATGAGCCCTGGTTCATCAACAAAACCAAAAAGCCCCACCTCATCTTCTTCAGGGCGGTTGATAAACAGGTCTCCTATCTCGTAACCCTGACCGTAGAAACTGCCGGTAAACGGATTCGTCGAATTTCCAATTGGCTGCCAGCCCTTCCCATCATTGGCTGTTGCACTTACCAGCTCCGTATAATTGGCGGTAGTGGAAACGAGGTCGTTCATCAGGCAGTAACTGCCACCCAGGTTGTCTCTGATGGCATGCAAATCATACCAATCCCATATTTCTAGGGCAAAGTTGGCGGTGATTGAGTAGGTGGCGTTCATGGTAATGTTGGTTGAGGCAGCATTGACATTGGTAATGGTGCCCACATCGCCAGTCCACTTGACAAAGCCGTAGTCTTCCTGGGGCTCGGCAACCAAGGCGACCACCGTCCCAGCAGAAATGTCGGATATGGTCTGTGTTTTACCCGGGCCGATCACCGTCTCCTCTTCATCAAATGTGGCAGTAACTGAACCGCCAAGGGTGCTGTAGATGGTGAGGTCGTACAGAGGAGAAGCGTCGTCATCACAGCCCATCATCCCCGCAATTAAGGCTACCATAATCAAAAAGATGCTAACTCTTTTCACGTAATGGTGTTTCCTCGAACTAAGTATTGCCTTCATGTTCCACCTCCAGATTTTTGTAGTCGCCTGAATAAATTCCAAATCTCAAAATCGAAATGCTTTCATGCCAAAGCTACTGCTTTATCATTGAAATCAAATTCTTGTACTTTCGACGTTTTTGAACAGCCCTGCGTTTCCAAAGGCATCATCAATCTTACTGCCGCAGGAACAGAGGGCTCGGTTCACATGTCTATATCTGGTCAGCTAGAAGTCGTGGGAACTAACGCAATCCTCTATGGCACACACTTGACCACCGACCCTGATATTAGTACCTAAGATACTATTTCTTACAGAGGCTATTGTAATATTATACCGCTATCTAAGAAATTGTCAATAGCTCTTTGTGCGGCGCCCAAGACATACGATAGAGTTAAGGAGTCACAAAACGTCAGATTGTTGCATCACCTCCTTTCTTTTGCTCTAGAAGTAACACTCAAGGAATTGCTGAAGGCTAGGGTAGCCCAAAGATCCGCAGGCCATTCATTACTCTCGCCCAACCGTTATCCTGCCAACTCCTCCCGCGTCCTGCGATACTCCAGGTCTATCCGCTCAGCCTCGCCCGTCAGGCCCTCCCATTCGGTCGTCAACCTCGCCACCTTTTCTCTTAGCGTCATATATTCACGATTCACAGCAACTACGTTCCGCGAATCCTCGTAATGGGCGGGGTCAGCCATCATAGCTTCGATTTCTTCAATTCGCTTGCTGCTCGCTGCCACCTCCTGCTCTATTTCTGTGATGCGTTCCCTTACCGGCGATATGGCGCGGTAGTATTCATTCCGCAGCCGGCCTTCGAGTGCTTTGCGCTGGCGCTTTCTCACGGCCGTTGGTGGCTGACGTAGCTGCCCTATACCAGGCTGGGTTTCCATCATTTCCGCTTGACCGTCCGGTGACCTGCTCTGCCATAGATAATCGTCGTAACTACCGGGGAAAACCGTTACCTGGCCATCCCGCACCTGGATGATTTTATTGGCGATCTCCCGGATGAGGGTACGGTCGTGAGTGATGAAACACAAGGTCCCTTTGTAAGCATCCAGGGCATCGGTCAAAATCTCGCGGGACGCAATGTCCAGGTGGTTGGTTGGCTCATCCATAAGAAGGAGATTGGCTGGCCTTACGAGCATCCTGGCAATGGCGACGCGGGTCTTTTCCCCACCCGATAGCACCGATATCCTCTTCGTCACATCGTCACCGCTGAAGAGGAATGCCCCGGCCAGCCCACGCAAGCGCTGTTCTGGCTCGTCCGGTGCTACGCTCCGTAATTCCTCAATGATGCTGTTGTAGGGGTTGAGAGATTCTATATAATACTGGGCGAAGTATGCCATGGTCACATTGTGACCGAGTAAGCGCTGCCCTCTTTCAAAGGGTAAAACACCCGCCAGCATGCGCAGAAGGGTTGTCTTCCCAGCCCCATTTATCCCTACTATGGCAACGCGATCTCCCCGCTCCAGTGCCAGGTTAAGATCCTGGTATACAACATGCTGCCCGTAAGACTTGGCAACGTGCTTGAGTTCGATTACGACTCGACCGCTCCGCGGAGGCTCTCTAAAGTTGAAATGTATCTTCTTCGTTGCCCGAGGAACTGTAATCCGCTCAATCTTGCCCAGTTGCTTGACACGGCTCTGCACCTGAGAAGCCTTGGTATTTTTGGCTCGGAAGCGCTCAATGAAACGCATCTGCCGTCTGATTTCTAGCTCCTGTCGCCGGGCCGCTGCCTGGCGAGTCTCGATATCCTTCTCGCGGGCGCGAACGTAGCTATCATAATCGCCGTGGTGGAAGATAACGCCCTCATCCTCGATGGCTATGACCTTGCTCACAACATTGTTGAGAAAGGCTCGGTCATGCGACGTGACCAGGACGGCACCGTGATAGCGTTTCAGGTAGGTTTCAAACCAGCGCTGCGTCTCCAGATCGAGATAGTTTGTAGGTTCATCGAGCAGCAGGATATCGGGATTAAGGAAAAGGAGTCTGGCCAGTTCAATACGTGTCCGCCAGCCGCCGCTGAATTCAGACAGTGGATGCCCGAAATCTGACCTGGCGAAACCCAGTCCAGAGAGGACGATCTTTGCCTCGTGTTCGGAGCCATAGCCACCCTCCGCCTCATAGAGGGACTGCAACTCGCCCAGCTTTCTCAGCAGGCCATTCACGGTTTCCTCGTCCCTTTCCTCTGCTAGGTCTTCCTGTACCAGCCCGATCTTATGCGCAAGGTCCCTGACCACATCGGACGAACTGGACACATATTCCAGCAGACTCCGCTCCGATGATGGTTGGACATCCTGGCGAAGATAACCGATAGCGGTGTCACGTCGCAGAGACACGCTTCCGGAATCCGGGATGATATTGCCCGTTATGATTTCGAAAAGGGTGGTCTTCCCCGTGCCATTCCGTCCGATGACCGCAATGCGATCGCTCATGCCAACGGTGAAACTAACCCCGCTGAAAAGTTCATGGTCGTTATATGACTTGGAGATGCCGGTGACATTAAGCATATAATCCTCTTACTGTTACATTAAATTGTACCAGGACTTGTCAAATGATATGAAAAACCATTTGGCTGAAATACAAGGCTTTGCATTAGGAGAAGCCGCTACAAAAAGGTCCTACTCAATCGCCGTTTGTTCGTATCCACCTCGTCTAACACCGAGTGATTCAGAGAACAGGATTAGGGGTAACAATCAACCATCTTGTGCAGGTAGGTCTCAAGGGCATGTGTTGCTACTCAACAAAACTGACTATTGTGCAACCCGTTCCATCGTAATGCGAGTTACGGAGATACCATATCAATTAGGCTTACTACGAATTGGTGTTCTGTGACTGTCGGGCTCCACAGTATGTCTTGAACACCGCAACCTATTGATAATTCCTTCACCAGTGATACAATAGTATTCTAGAGCTCGATTGTATGAGAACACCTAGCACCTTTGTTATTACTGTGGTTTTGGTTGTAGGGCTGGTAGGCTGCGCTCCTGCTCCTACTCAGTACAACCTCACCATTTCTGCCACTGAAGGCGGTGAAATAACCACGCCCGATGAGGAGACTTCTGGCTATAACGAGGGAACAGTGGTTCCCCTTGTGGCGTTCCCACATACTGGTTACCGCTTTGTCAATTGGACTGGCGATGTGGGCACCATCGCTGATGTTAATGATGCCGCCACCACCATCACTGTGAACGGCAACTACTCCATAACGGCCAACTTTGAGCTGGAGCAAGAGGAGGAGGAAGCCCCGACAGAAGTTCGGTTGGGAGCCACTCTTCCCGAAACGGGTATCTTTGCCGGTTTTGGTGCCCAAGGATTTGGCATGCAAAAGGCTGTGGACGACCAGAATGACTTGGGCGGAATATATCTGTCAGAGTGGGATGTAACAGCGCCCGTCAGGTTGATAATCAAAGATAGCGAGGGCGACTTCGCAAAGGTGGGACCCCTTAGTACAGACCTGGTTGTAACGGAAAAAGTACACGCCCTATTATCACCTTTTGAACCCTGCGAACTGCACGACCCTACGTCTGTGGTAGCTGACCAATATGGTGTGCCACAGATTGTTGCCGGCGGTCCTTTTGAGCCCTGGTATTACGGTATGCGTGCCGCGGAGAATTGGACTTACACCTGGTTTTCTGGCTTTGCCATAGTTACTCCGTCTGCACCTCCTCGCGATGTTGATGGATATACCCTGGTCGACACATGGTTCATGTTTATGGATGAGGTCGATGCCGCGGCCAACACTAATATGATAGCAGGGGTCTTCGCCTCAGATGACGCAGACGGTAGAGGTTGGTATAGCACGTTCCCTCCGCTGATGGAGGCTTACGGCATGACTGTTGTAGGTGTCGAGGATGATGTAGGACTGTTTCCCATGGATGCTACGGACTATACGTCTATAATACAGGCATGGCAGGCTGCAGACGTGGAAATAATCTGGGGCACTTGTCCGGGCGCTCATTTCGGCACGCTGTTGAGCCAATGCTATGAGCAGGGCTTCCAACCAAAGATATGTAAGGTCGGAAGGGCAGCCCATTTCCCTGTCGATGTAATTAGTTGGGGCACAGAACCGCCATTAGGCTGGGGTGTGGGAACAGATGTATGGTGGTCGCCACATTATGATGTGGCGGAGGGCTTCGTCGGCATTGGTGGCAGAACGACGGCCTCGCTGGCTGAAGACTGGGCTACGGAGGTGGGTGAGCCATTGAACCAGTTTATCGGACATGGCTATATGGCAGTCCAGGTCATGCTCGATGCCATCGAGAGGGCAGGCGATGTTGACGGGGATGCGATTAATGACGCCCTGGCGGAAACTAACCTGAACACCATCAGAGGCTGGGTGAAGTTTGACCCTGAGACACACTTCAGCCATATGCCACTCGCCAACGGTCAGTGGTTCTATGACCCGGAAGCCCCGGAGGAGGAGCCGTTCACACTCTACATAGTCGCCTCGGCCCTAGACTTCATACCGGCAGAGGCTGATTTGATTTTCCCCAAGCCCTGGTAGGATCGAACGAAGTGGGAGCGTTGATGGGCAGACCTATCCTTTCCTGAGCTGGCAGCGTATTTCATGATACCACTGGAGCTCGGGCGGCTGAGGTAAGACCACCAAGTAGGTGGCTGCGGAATTGCACATTTGCCTGTTTTGTTACCTAATCACACGAGCCATCATTTCGTTGAATTTCAATTGGGCAGAGCGATATAGATTAGCTTTCCTTTTGACTGCTGAAGTCTTTGAATCCTGTTATCGAGAGTCCCAAGTCGTTTTCCTTGCAGAGTTTCCGTTTTTAAGTCACGGATAGCAGCGATTAAGCTCTCTAGTGTAACCCATGTTCCTTTCGCCGGAATGGCACTGTAGGGCACGATGACCAATTCCTTCTGTAATGACACTGCCCATCTTGTTTCTCCAAATCCCTGCAACACACCATTGAAACCTGACAGCCCCGCGTTCAAAGCAGTATCCTTGTCCTTGGCTATTAATCCTCCAAGAATTGACGCAGCCGCAGTCACGGCCAGGCCGGCTCCCATCTTTTTTCTGTCTCCGATAAGCAAGGCGAATCCTCTCTGACATGCTACAGCCCTTCTCTGTTTTTCCAGACAATATTCCAAAAGCTCTATCTTCAAGGACTCAGCTTCTCGTTGTAGGATTTCATAGCGTCTACCAACACCTTGAGAGCTACTTTCAATGTAAGCTAGTTCCTTTCTCAAATCGGCTATGGTCTTGGCCCACTTATTATCTGACATCAGCTTCTCCCAGTTCTGCTTTGCACTTCCTCGATGAAGTTGCTCAAACTCTTTTCCGACTCCTCGCCTCTTTTCAATGCTTGCCTCATCTCACCTATAGCTTCTCCTGCTTTTAAGGCATCTGCCAACAAAGCATTGAGTTGGTCCTTAATATCTGCTACGTGTTGCTGTATTTGTGAAGCAGCATCTTCTCCTATGGCTCTTACTTTTTGCGATGTTGAGGAAATGATACCGACAATTTCACCCTCTAAAAGTCCCTTCTTCTTGTTCAGCTCAGCAATTTCACCGCTTAGAATAGATTGCTGTTTGGTGAGTTCACTTAGTTGTTGTATCTCTGCTTTTCGTCGATTTTCAAGACCAGTTATATCTTCAAATAGGTCTAATGCGGAAAAGAACTTCTTCCTGAGTTCGTTGCCGCTAATACCCTTGTTCTTGCTGGTTCTTTCGATGAAGTTTGTGATCCGCAAAAGGTCTTCGTCCGATAAGCCAATATCATTGAGCCTTCTTAGTGACTCCTCTCTGCCATCAACTTCTGAGGAGAGCTTTGTTTTTCTTCTTTGAAGGTCATTTGTTTCCCTGCTTAATCGGGACTTTTCTTGCTCGGTTTCTTTTGTCTTTAACCTCAGCTCATTTAACTTTGCGGTTTGTATCTCAACAGCGTTCTCGAGCTTGTCTTTGGTTCTCTCCAGCGATTCGAGTTCTGAGCGCAGTGGCGCTGCCCTTTTGATGAGCTCTTCCTTATTCTTAACCAGAGAGTCCACTTCCGACTTAAGCTTAGCTACACCTTCTTCTAGCCTCACATACTCCACAGCTAGTGTGGCAAAAGGTTTACCCTCGCTTTTTTCTAGCTCGTCAAGTCTTAACGCTGCTTCAAGGAAATCCTTGGCTGGGAAGTCAACGGGAAGAAGTTTCTTGGCTAGTTCTGACCACTTGTCCACGAATTCCGGTGTTATTTCCAAGGCTCGGAGCCTATCAAATAATAAGAGCCCAAGTAGCGCCTGAGAGGGTTCCAGCCCTTTCTTTTTAAGCTCAAAAGACAATTGACGAAGGTCGTTTACTTGGTCAAATGAGGTACCAGGTATAGTTAGTTTATCGCATTCCAGTTCCTTGACGATATTTACGATGCTGCCATGCGACACGCCCGACCGATTCTCTATATCACTATAGGGATAGCCTAAGATGTAATACTGCGCTACTTCTAGCTTTTTTGCTCTTGATATTTCCTTCATTCTGTACCTCCTGTACTGCAGAAAATTTCCGTCACTTGACTATTTGACTGACTGATTGACCAACCACTTGACTGTACATCTGACTTTTTGACCAGAATCCTGACAATTTGACCTGCAAGCAAGTTTTCACTGTGATTGTCAAATAGTAAGGGCGAAGGAAAAGCTAAAAGTTCTGTGTATTGTACACTGTGGCACACCATAGGTAATGATATTACCTTAAATTAGCCACAAATTACTTTGAAGTCTCTTAAGTGTTTTGTCTTTTCCTCTCAAAATGTGGTGTTAGTATTACCTTATCTTTTATAGTTTTAGACCCTTTGCTACGGCCCGCCCTAGCTCTGGGGTAGCCTTACTCAGGTTTTCAATCACCCGCTGCTGGCTTGGTTTATTAATGTGCATCAGGTCCGCAATTAGATTATCTATGAGATGTTCCCGGTCCCTCTTGTTTAAGGAACGATATCTCTCTCCAGCTTGAGCGAAATCATTTGTTAAACTTATCTTTTGACGAGTTACTGCGCCATCAAGCGTGTATACGCGTGATTTGCCCTCCTCAGAAGCCTCCTTAGGCATACCACCGGCCAGGCTATTGGGCTCATAGTTAACGGGACCGCTGAATTGGCCAATCTGCATCGCTCCATCCCTCTGGTTATTATTGACTGGCACTATAGGCCGGTTGACCGGAAGCTCAAGGTAGTTCGCTCCGAGCCTATGGCGCTGAGTATCGGCGTACGAGAACGTTCGACCCTGCAGCAATTTGTCAGCAGAAAACTCAATTCCGGGAACAATGCTAGCGGGACAGAAAGCCGCCTGCTCCACTTCGGCGAAAAAGTTCTCTGGGTTACGGTTCAGCACCATCTTACCAACCGGCATCAAGGGGAACTTACTCTCAGGCCAGGTCTTGGTGGGGTCCAAGGGGTCAAAATCTTGCTTCAGTTCATCAGTAATTTCCATCAGTTGCACGTTAAGCTCATACTCGACCTCTTCTCCTCTAGCGATAGCGTTGTGGAGGTCACGGGTAAGATAATCCGGGTCGACTCCCGCTAACCGAGTTGCCTCATGGCGGTCAAGGTTTTGCACACCCAGTTTTGGTTTCCAGTGGTATTTCACATACACGGCTTCCCCTTTGGCGTTCACCCACACATAGGTATTGACACCAAAACCCTCCTGCATACGGTAACTTTTCGGCGTGCCTCGGTCAGAAAAAAGCCAGGTTATCATGTGGGTCGATTCCGGCGTTAAAGATATGAAATCCCAAAACCTGTCATGGGCAGAGGAAGCGGACGGCATGTTGGTATCTGGGGAACCTTTGAAAGAGTGCACCATATCCGGGAACTTGATAGCATCCCGGATAAAGAAAACGGGCAGGTTATTGCCAACAAGGTCATAGTTACCATCTTCTGTATAGAACTTGACAGCAAAACCCCTGGGGTCTCGCACTGTATCCGCCGAGCCCCTCCCTCCGGTGACGGTGGAAAAGCGCACGAACACAGGGGTCTTTTTCGCCGGGTCCTGAAGGAATTTCGCCTTTATATAGGGCTTCATGCTCTTGTAAATCTGGAAGTAGCCATGTGCTCCCGCTCCTTTAGCATGGACAACCCTCTCGGGAATGCGTTCCCTGTCAAAATGAGCCATCTTCTCAATAAATTGGACATCCTGTAACAGTACCGGACCACGCTGGCCTACAGTCAGCGAGTTCTGATTATCAGTAACCGGCACGCCTTGATTCGTGGTAAGACGTCTCTTTTTCATCGTCTCCTCCCTTTCAGTTTATTTTTCAGCTTACTGGAGGGTATTTCACCCTAATAATTCTCCGCCAGCAGTTCATAGTATGCCTGCGCATGTTTGCAGGCCGGGCACTCCTTCGGTGCCTCGGTACCTTCATGTATATAGCCGCAGTTAGTACAGTGCCATTTAACGACCGCTTTCTTCTTGAAGACTTCCCCGGCACTCACATTCCTAGCCAGTTTCCGGTACCTTTTTTCGTGGAATTCCTCCACCTCGGCAATTTCTTTGAATGATTTGGCTATCTCTGCCAAACCTTCTTTCCGGGCGGTCTTTTCAAAGTCAGCGTAAATCTTACTCCATTCCATCTTTTCACCATCCGCCGCGGCTTTGAGATTCGCCTTTGTATTTCCAATAATGCCCGCAGGGTAGGCGGCCTTGATTTCCACATCACCGCCTTCCAAGTATTTGAAGAAAATCTCGGCGTGTTCCTTCTCGTTACCAGCAGTTTCCGTAAATATATTGGCAATCTGCTCATAACCTTCCTTACGGGCAACGCTGGCAAAGAACGTGTAGCGATTCCTTGCCTGGGATTCTCCGGCAAATGCCTTTAATAAATTCTTTTCCGTTTGTGTACCTTTAACTGATTTGCTCATATACTTTCCCTCCTATCCTTCTATTTTTTGCATGTCCTTCCCGCAGCAGACTAGCGTTCCCCCACCTACCTTGGTTACGGTAACCTCGTTGCCGCAGACATTGCACCTGTATTTCTCACCAACCTTTTTAACTGCCATATGTGCCCTCCTTTTATAAAAAATTTACTTAAAGATAAAAGCTAACTATCCCTCGTTGTTCTTTTGGCAATCGGAGCATAACCCGATAAATTCCATATAGTGCCTTTTAACTTCAAACCCAGTTTTTCTAGCTACCCTTCGTTCTATTGAATGGTCTACTGGCTCATGAAGATCAAAGAGACGGCCACATTTTTCACATCTGAAGTGGTAGTGGTTGCTATTGTTACCATCAAACCGGCTTAAGCGACCTGGGATATCGAGTTCTTTTATTTCCCCGGCCTGTGTCAGTAACTTCAGATTGCGGTATACGGTCCCCATACTTATGTTTGGAATCTCTTTCCTTACGTGTTCATAGACCCAGTCAGCTCTTGGATGAGAAGTTGTGTTTTTAATTACTCGTAAAATTGTGTCTCTCTGTATTGATTTTCTTGACATCTTCGCCATGAGAATATATATTATTGATAATAATTACTATTACTTATTATAACATATTTTTATTTAATGTCAATATGCTTCTGGAAGAATTGCGACATAAAAAAGTTATTAATACTATGAGCTTGATTTGATGACTTATTATAAGTGAAGGGATTTATTATGGTTGTATCCTTTAAAGCTGCTGTAATATTGGTTTTAACACTGCTGGTATTATTTGTATTTGGTTTCGAAAATAAGTTGTCTCCCAATTCAGGTATCCCTCATACGGAACAGGAAGGCTTAGAGTGCTTTTAGGGTAGGGTGCCTGAACGAGCAACATCTGTATTGCTGGAATTAGTTTGCTTCTTCTCAAATAGAATTCCGGGGTCATTGGGTGGTTGTTGAACGCTTCATACTTTGCCAAAGCGGCGCTGGCGGCGTTCATATTCAGAAAGCGCTTCCTCAACGTCTTTACGACCAAAATCAGGCCATAACACCGGAGTGAAGTAAAGTTCGCTATAGGCAGCCTGCCAGAGGAGAAAGTTGCTCAGGCGGCTCTCACCACCAGTGCGTATAACCAAATCCGGGTCGGGGACGTCAGGGAGATATAGATACCGGGCAAACACAGACTCATCTATATTGTCACCGGGAATGCCAGCGCTGGCGATACGCCTGGCCGCCTGGACAATTTCATCACGTCCACCATAATCGAAGGCCAGGCAAAGCGTAAGGTCGGTATTATTTTTGGTGAGTTCGACTGCTGCCTGCACCTTTTCTCTCAGTTTCCGAGACAGCCTATCCTGCCTGCCGAGGTGTACCAGTCGGATATTGTCCTGATGAAAAGCTTGAGTCTCCTGATCAATCTTCCTTGCTAGAAGACTGAGTAAGCCGGCGACCTCTATCCTGGGCCGGTTCCAGTTCTCTGTGGAGAACATATAAAGCGTCAGGTATTTTACTCCGTAGTTGGCAAAAATCTTCACCACAGGGCGAATATTGTCACCGCCAGCATTATGTCCGGCAGGCCTGGGTAAGCCACGTTTCTTTGCCCACCGACCATTACCATCCATGATAATGGCGATGTGCTGGGGAGGATAACTTGTTTGAGTCATAAGCTAGTCTCGCGAAAAAGGAGATGCTTTATTTTCAGCAAGGGATAGGCGGAGCTATGTCTCAGGACAGCCAAAATTAACCTGCTGTGCCAGTCGAAGGAAAAATTGCTGGAGTTGAGCAAAGCCTCAGCCATGCCACCAGAATTCAATATGTTGAATACTCCCTCGATTTGGTGGTCACTTAGTTTGGCATAAGCCCATCTAGCCCAGTAGCCACGGGAGAGTTCCTTGCCCATTTTTGCCTTCCACTGCTTTTGATAGCGCGAAAGCTGGCCAGCGGTTAAATTATCACTGCTGAGAGCCTCATCAAGCACCTCGGCTGCTATCCGGGCACCAAGATGCCCGAAGTATATTCCTCCGCCGGTAGTTGGCTTTACCTGTCCGGCAGCATCCCCAATAACCACTACCCTGTCTCCGTAGCTGCGAGCTAAATTTCCTATGGGGATAGCCTTTTGCTCGATTTCCACCTCCCGACTTATTACTCTACCCTGGCAAAAGAGGTTGTTGAGAAAATTTTGCAGATGTAGCTTGGCCTGGGCTGTTGCTAAAAGACCAACATATGCTTTATTTGTTGAAGTGGGCACAAGCCAGGCAAACGCACCCGGTGCTATTTCCTGACTAAAGTATACTTCGAATTCATCCACGTTTTTCACTTCAATTTCGGCCTGAGCACCGACGAGGAAGCTCTTGATTTTGCCCAGACCTAGCTTTCGGGGCAGCTTGGGCCTGAACCCGTTAGCCAGGACCACAGCTCTGGCACTGAATATCTCCCTGGCTCCGGAGCACAAAGTTTCAACCTGTATGCTATCCTTCCCAGGAATAATGTCAATGATTGGAGAAGAGAAGAAATATTCTGCCCCCTGGGATTGGGCTTTAGAGGCTAGCGCTTTATCGAGTAAAAGGCGATTGACAACGTAAGCCTGAACATTTTCAGTTTGAAATCTTAAGCATTTCCCTGAAGGGGAGAAAAACTTGGCTGAGTTTACCTCGGTTAATATTACATCTGTGTCGAGGCCCAAGGAGTGGAAACATTCGGTGCTGATTATTCCTGTGCAACAGACATTAAGTCCCGACGCACCTTTTTCTTCGAAAACAGCGACATCGTGACCCAATGAAGCTAGTTCATAAGCTATGTAGCTTCCGGCTGGCCCTGCTCCCACTACGATGACATCATAAAATTGGCCTGACAATTCCCTGCCACCTTGTTAGATTTCTACTAGATTATATAACATATCGTTCAGCCATACCTAGTTACTGATTTGACATGTACCTTACCCCGTACCGAGGTACAGCACATTAATGACAGCGGTAGCGAAGGCGTTTTACCCGTGGGTTGAAACTGTGAACGTGTTCCGTCCTACTTGGATTATTGCAGACCATGCAGAGGTGCTCTGCGCCAGCTAGCATCAGTGGAGTTAACTGTCCTCACCGTATGCTCATTCCCTTCTCACCACCCTGACGTTTGGCTCTGGGAATGGAGGGCCCAAGGTACTCCACCAGCCGTTCCATTAAATTATTACGGCTCTTGGCCTCATCTCTAAGCATTCGCTCTATATCCGCTCCGGGATTGAGATACTCAAGTGTCTTGTAGTTAATCATATTGAGAAAACTGATAAGGGTACGCCTGTCCTCATGTGATAATGGCGAGAGGATTTCTTGGATGAAATCCCAGCCTGCCTGGGTCGCCGGTTTAAGGGCGTCCTTCCCCCTGTCGCTGATAGTCAAATGCACTACCCTGCGGTCAATCCTGTCTCTTGTTCTTTTGATCAGACCGGCCCTGACCATGCGGTCGGCTAGCATAGTGACGCTGTTCGGGCTACGTATTAACCACCGGGCTATTTCACTTGGCTTTGCACTACCACCGAGGTATTGTATAGTCACAAGCACTGCGTACCGCTCCGAATTAAGCTTGTATTCACCAAATAGTTTGTCCTCACATATCTTAAGCATGGCGTCGGCTCGGTGTACCATGAGCCACGTTGTCAAAATTAAGTTTTCGGCTTCGAACTTTGCTGCCATATTTAACCTCTCCTTATTATTTCATGGGAACTTTAGTCGTTTGGGCCGCTTCTATATCTTTTACGCGTTGCCACTTCCTCGCATGCAGTAATTTGGCGTTCCCTCTACTCTTCATTGATTGTTTACAAAGGGCATGGGTCGCCAAATGCCTTGTGGCTTCTTTTCTGTCCGCCTTAACCATGGCGCCAGTTTGCGAAAATATGGTCAGCACCGGGCCATCCTTTTCTAGCCACAGGAGATGGTACTCGTCCTCTTCGGGGTACATGCTAGTTAGCCTGCACATCTCCTGCAATATCTCTTGCAGTGTTGCTCTCAATAGGCACCTCAGTACCATGTGTCAGTAGTTACTCTTCGTTTACGTGCTTTAATGCTAACATGGGAATAATTCACTGGCTATTGTGCTAACCTCTGGTTTACTCATGGGGTTAGTACGGTGTAGAATATCAAGGTGGCATGGTATTATATAGAGAGGCGCT
>CAZZAC010000011.1:0-35140 GCA_964652095.1 uncultured Dehalococcoidales bacterium
CCTGTGGCACCTCCCGCTATGCTGCTCTGGTCGGCAGATACCTCTTTTCCAGAGTAGGCAAGAAGTTCTGTGATGTAGTCATGGCCTCTGAATTCGGTTATTTCGCCGACTCCGTGGACAAAAGCACCGTTGTTATAGCTGTTTCCCAGAGTGGCGAGACCGCTGATGTAGTCGAAGGGGTAAAGGCAGCCAGAGGCGCCGGGGCTCAAGTCATCTCAATCGTCAATCGACCTAACTCCATATTGGCTGACCTGAGCCATCAGGTCATTTACCTTAATTGTGGCTCCGAGATAGCCGTAGCCGCTACTAAATCCTTCCTGTCCCAACTAGCCATATTCTACCTGTTGTCCTTCTCCATGGTTAACTCTTTTGATGAAGCGGCAGCCAAGCTTACCAACCTGAGCAGCGAGATAACCAGGGTTCTGGATTGGAACAAAAGCGAGCTTATCAAGCTCAGCCAGAAGCTGAAAGATAAGAACGCTTTCTACTACATAGCCAGAGGAATTAACTTTGCCATCGCCTCTGAAGGCGCCTTGAAGCTTAAGGAAATTTCCTATATCCATGCTGAAGGTATGCCCGCCGGGGAACTCAAGCACGGCACCTTAGCCCTCATCGAGCCTGGTACACCGGTAGTGGTGATTTGCCCCGCTGACTATACCTTTCTCGAAACCCTGAGCAATGCCATGGAGACTAAATCACGCGGCGCCTATATTATCGGTGTCTCCGACAGGGAAAGCGACATTTATGATTCCTGGGTCAAGATTCCCGAAGTTGATGAGTTACTCTACCCCATGGTCGCCGTGGTTCCTCTTCAGCTCCTGGCTTATTATCTCGCTGTCAATCGAGGATGCGACCCTGACAAACCCCGCAATCTGGCAAAATCGGTAACCGTCAAGTGAGTTTATAGAGTTGGTAGAGTTTATAGAGTTGATTGAGTTGATTGAGTGAAAATCGAAAGGTTTGAGGATATTAAAGCCTGGCAGGAGGCAAGAGTCCTGGTGAAGATGGTATACGCAGTTGTCAATTCTGACCAACATTTTGGCAGCGACTATAAATTCAGAGAACAGATTCAAAGTGCTGCGGTCTCAATAATATCCAATATAGCTGAAGGGTTCTCAAGACGGACAACAAAAGAGTTTATTCAATTCTTGTTTATAGCCAAAGGCTCAGCGGCAGAGGTTCAAAGCCAGCTTTATGTTGCCTTAGACCAGGGGTACATCAATGAGGAGAGATTCGATGAACTCTACTCCAAATCCGAAGAAGTAGCTCGCTTAATTTCTGGTTTCATCAGGTACCTCCTAAATAAGGACAAACCTCAGGAATTCAAGGAATCCAGCAAACTCAACGAACCCAAGAAACTCAACCAACCCGAGGAACTCGAGGAACTCAGGGAACCCAAATGACTCAACAAACTCAACAAACTCAACAAACTCACGTGAGGGTCTTAGCTGGCATAGCTGCCTATAATGAAGCAAGATATGTCGGAAGTATAGTTATCCAGGCAAGGCAATATGTGGATGAGGTCATAGTTATTGACGATGGAAGCACGGACAACACCGCCAGTGTTGCCGAGCTTGCCGGTGCCACCGTAGTCCGCCACGCCGAAAACAGAGGCAAAGGAGCAGCCATCCAGAGTATACTGATCGAGGCAAAGAAGAGAAATCCTGATATCCTGGTTCTCCTTGATGCCGATGCCCAGCATGATCCCAACGAGATTCCCGTTCTCATCAAACCTATTTCGAAGGGTTTTGACCTCGTCATCGGATCCAGAGAAGCCCAGGAGGATAAGACTCCCCGTTACCGCCGCATCGGGAAGAAAGTCATTTTCCACTCAAGCCGGCTCGCTTCCAAGACCAATGTCTACGATTCCGAATCCGGCTTCCGAGCCCTGTCACCAAAGGCCATAAACGAACTTGAGTTGAAGGCGAACGGGTTCGCCGTAGAGTCAGAGATGATAACCGTCGCCGCCGATAAAAACCTCAAGATAACCGAGGTGCCCATCTCCAATATATATACCAAAGATGGCTCGACTCTGCACCCCATCAGACATGGCATAGACGTTCTCAGCCGGATAATAGTCATGATTTCACAGAGAAGACCCCTGTTCGTCTTCGGCCTGGCAGGTGGTATCTTGCTGGTGATTGGTCTCATCTTCGGGTTCAGGGTGATTAACATAGCTAGCACAACAGGCCACTTAGCCACCGGCAGCGCCATCTTGACCACCTTGTTCATCATCGCCGGCATATTGAGCATCTTCACCGGCATAATCCTGAACGCCTTAAGCAGACGGAAATAAACCCGACATTGCGTTCTTTTTTGTCATCGCCAGCGAATCGTGGCAATCCCAATGCCTCGCCTCCCCCTCTGTAGTGCGACCCTTCAGGGTCGTGCCGCACGAGGCTAAAGCCTCGCACTACGTTCTTAAACACCCAGTTGCAACATCATCTATGACAGCGGCAATCTCACTCCCTCACATCCACCCGTATAGATTGCCATGTCGCACCAATTTATCGGGGCTCCTCACAACGACAGAGTGGGTGTAATTGTGAGTCCTTCGCCAGAAGGACGAAGCAATCTCACTCTTGTTGACAGCCATTTTCCTCTCCCTTGATGGGAGAGGATTAAGGTGAGGGTGAAATAAACCAATAAGTGCCACAAAGCGTAACGGCTATTTCTTTGCTGTCACTGCGAGTCCTTCGCCAGAAGGACGAAGCAATCTCACAAAATCAAGGGTCAAGAGCCGAAGGGGCAGCTAAAAATGCCAGAATGTTTCGCCTTACTTAGACTTTCAAGTCAAGGGCGAAAATAACCGCTCTGGCAACAACAGTCATCTTCTGAGGTGAAAGCATGGTAATTCGTTCAGCTAACCTGGCTTTCGGAATGGTGAGGATGTCGTCCAGGTTTATAACACACTGCTGAGGCATTCCATCTTCTGGACCAAGCGGCACCTCGACCGGGATGTTACGAGCAATACGTGTGACTATGCCAACAGTAATCGAAGTTCTCACTTTGTAGGCAACATCCCTCGACAGTAGCACCACCGGCCGTCTCCCAACAGGTGGTGGTAGCTCAGCCCACCAAACCTCGCCACGCCGCACTTACCATGCCTCCTCGGGCAAAATCTCACCAACCAGACCTATCTGAGTTTCCGCCGCCTCTGATTCCTCGGGCAACTTCTCATACCCTTGCTGATATAACCGGTCCAGCTCTTCAGATTCCATTTGCTCCAGATAGCACTGACAGGCTTCACGGATCAACTCTGCCCTGGCTTTATTTTGCTTCCTGGACGTATGATCCAGCGCAATAAGCAGCTGTTCATCAACCGGAACCTGTATCACTTTCTTGACCATCGAATTCCTCCACATTTCATTCCACAACTATTATACCCTCTTTCTTGTGTAAGGTCAATCTAAATAGGGGTGGGTTACCGGGCATCACCATGGAATGGTGAACTTAAGTAGCGCAGTGCCTTGTTAAGCGTTGTTCTCTGGTAACAGTGCACATTCGCATCTTAGTCACAACCGTTTCCTCACACAATTGTGGTCCTCCTCCGTCATTGCGAGCCCCGATTTATCGGGACGAGGTAATCTCATAGTTATTGCTTCATCTATATCGGGTTGTCTATAATGTAAATAATCAATATCATCGTTATAGGCGTCGGGTATGTAGACCTGGTGGCTGCCTGGGTAAAAGCGATGGACAAGGGGATTTTAGAAAAAGTACTGACTGGTCTTTCTGACAAGAACATTAGATTTAGCGAGTTAAGAAACCTCGTTTTGAGTCTGGGTTTTGATGAGCGAATTAAAGGAGACCATCACATTTTTACTAAGGCTGGGGTTCCCGAAATCCTAAACTTACAACCTTTAAGAGACGGTATGGCTAAGGCATACCAGGTTAAACAAATAAGGAGTATAATTTTAAAATACAAGCTTCGTAAGGAGGCTAGAGATGTATAAGTATGAGGTTATTGTTTATTGGAGTGAAGAAGATGCGGCGTATATAGCGGAGGTTCCTGAACTGCCAGGATGTATGGCGGATGGAGCGACCTATGAGGAAGCCTTAAAGAATGCTCAGGTAGTTATCGGCGAGTGGATAGAGACTGCAAGGTCATGTGGACGGGAAATTCCAACCCCTAGGGGGAGGCTTATGTATGCGTAGTAAACATGTTCGCAGGCGACATGGAATCGATGGAACTCAGTGGGGAATGCCTGACTTGTCGGGACAGGATGCCCAAATTTGAATGGATAAATAAAACTAAACACCGTATCCACAAAGAGGAGGAATGAACACTATGAACATAGAAGCCGAGGTCAGAGATATCAAGCAGCATGTAGTCGAGATTTCGAAAAAGATAGACGAGCTATTGCAGGAAAGGGAAACAGTCTCAATGATGAAACTCGCAGAGAGATCCTTATCGAGATTTGTTCAGAGCGAGCCAGATATTTACAAAATAGAAGATTTGAAGGTTAAATACAAATGAAGGGGAAAATCGTGCTCGTGCCGTTCCCATTCACCGATTTAACCGCAGCCAAGCTTAGACCGGCCCTGGTTGTTTATAAGGACGAGGAGGATGCCAGCCAGAATATTTAGCTAACGGCATAGATGATCATAACTCTCTCCCCTGGCGGGAGAGAGTTAGAGTGAGGGGGTTCCTTGAAAAAGAGCCAAGAAAAGGTAGGTTTCGCTCGTGAACTTCGCCAAAAGCAGACAGACGCGGAAAAGGCTCTGTGGATGAGGTTAAGAAGCAGGCAGCTGCAAGGGGTGAAGTTCCGAAGACAGCAGCCCATAGGTCTGTATATTGTTGATTTCGCCAGTTTTGAAAGAAAGCTTATAATTGAGATAGATGGTGGTCAGCATAACGAAGAGACAATAAAGGAGAGAGATGAGAAGAGGACGATTGGGCTGAATGAAAGCGGCTACCAGATAATAAGGTTCTGGAATAACGAGGTTCTGACAAATCTGGAAGGCGTCCTGGAAAGGATAAGGGAAGCTATAAGATGAAGTTTCACCCTCACCTTAATCCTCTCCCTTCAAGGGAGAGGAATTTTTAATAGGGACAAGTGTCCGGTGTACAAAGTTGGTGATAAAATAGAATACGCTTAAAAGGCGCCGATTTATAAACTCTTAGAAAGGTTCAATGAACATACTTTTATTTGTTAACACGCCGGCTCAGGTTCATGAGTTCAAATATGCGGCTCAGTCGTGATGGGCCGAGGGCATCTTTTGTGATACCTAGCAAAAATCATACAGTTGCTTCAAGAGAGATGCGTTGAAGATTTGTTTAGTATGTAGTCCCGGCGGGCACCTGACCCAGATGCAGCGGCTGATGCCTGCTTTCGAGGGGAAGGAGTACTTTTTCGTTACGTACAAGTCTGAGTACTCCCGGCATCTTGAAAGAGCGTACTTCATTGAATACAAGTTGGGGTATATCAGGGAAAGGATTACATGGCTAAAGACCATATTTATTGCCCTCCGTATCCTTTTTAAAGAGCGACCGGACGTGGTGATTTCCACCGGTGGTGGTGAAATCGCTATCCCATTCTGCTATGTAGGTAAACTTCTGGGTGCGAAGGTTGTATTCATTGAAACTTTTGCGAGAGTCACAACTCGCTCCGCTGCTGGAAAGCTTATTTACCCCCTCGCAGATTTATTTCTGGTTCAATGGGAGACACTGTTGAAAAAATATGGCAAGAAAGCACAGTGCTGGGGGAGCGTAATTTGATATTTGTGACTGTAGGGGGAATGCGAGCCTTTGAGAGGCTGGTCAAGGAAATGGACCGTATAGCTGGCGAACTAGATGAAAAGGTGGTTATGCAAATCGGCTCCACAGATTACGAGCCCAAAAACTGTAATTATTTTAGATTCATGCCAAGAAACGACATAGAAGAGTTCTATGGCGGTGCCAGGCTGACAGTGTGTCATGCCGGCGGTGGGTCCATATTGACGGCGTTAGAGCACAACAAACCGCTTGTTCTTGTCCCCAGAATGAAGAGTTATGGCGAGGTTTTTGATGACCATCAACTCGAAATCGCCAGGGAAATGGAGGCTCAAGGCGTGGCTGTAGTATACAATATAAGCAACCTGAAATCTGCAATAAGGAACGCGAACACGAGCCTGTTAAAGTTTAACGCCGGTAGAAACTTGGCTGGAGCACTCAAAGAATATTTAGATCGGCTAGACCGGCAATTAAGAAGACGGTGAAGTTCAATGAGTACACCTTATGATAATTAACTTGATGTGGTTGCCAAGGTGGCTGCTTCTAGTTCATCAAGGATAGAGCTACGAGCTATGTTAACTGAAGCGGCAATCCTGGGGACAGACGGTATTAACTGCAGCGGTTACGTAGCAAAAAAGGTGTTACCATTATCTTGTTGAATTAGAAGAGAAATATCAGTTGGCCTTCAATTACAGCGACCCCAACCAGGCAATCACCAAAGCCGTGGAGTTGATTAAGCAGACAGACCTTAAACAGCAATGGCAAGAGAAAAGGCAGGCATTGTTAGCCGATAAAATTGATGTCCTCAAGTTCATGGTGGAGACAATCGAAAGCTATGCCGCCGGGGCTCAAAGACGAAAACAAGCTAGAGGCGGTTGTTAGCTACAGCGACCGCGAACCTGAGACCACCGGTGGTTCCCGTTCCGCGATGATTCGTTTTGTAGAGATCGCTACTTTTCCTGGAGTTCAACAGCTCTTTTCCATAGGTAAGGGGATTACCTCAGGTAGATTCAGTTGTTAAAGTACAAGCCGGGATGATTCGTTTTGCAAAAATGGCTATTTTTTCTCGAGTTCAACAGCTCTTTTTCATACGTAAGGCGATTACCTCCGGAAGATTCAGTTGTTAAAGTACGTACGATTCGTTTCGTCGCTTTGCCCTTTCTATTTGCGAGCCGTGGGGGCTGGCGAATGAACGCTATTTCGGGGTCAACGCCTTCCACATTCGTAATGTTCCGAAGTTGGCGTGTTTGGGTGGGGCTAAGGGTACCGGAATATAAGCCATGTTTACGGGCATTCAGGTTGCCTTTCTGGCCACCGCGCTTCCTTCTAATCTGTGTTTGGTTTGCAGTCAGGTCCTGGGAAGCCTCTCCTGCGGGATTTAGTTTGTCAGGGTAGCACACGAGTTCCAAGCAGAGATTAGCATGAATTCTTTATTCGAGCAAGGAGAAAATGTCACTCCGTTCCCGAATGGCTAACTGAGGCTGGAGATTGGACACTAGAGATTGGAGATTGGAGATTGGAGATTGGAGATTGGAGACTGAGACCGAGACTGAGACCGAGACTAAGACTGAGACTAAGTGGCGGCGGCATTGGGAAGCAGGCAGCCTCCGATCCTACGTGAGACGCCTATGCCCTTTGCAGGCTTTTGTAAAGCTCTATTAGCTTCTCCTCGTGTCTTTGCCAGTTGTATTCGTTTATCGCTGCCTTCAGCGCATTCCTGTCCGGCCTCTCCGCCAATTCGACGGAACACCCAGAAGAACCCGTTGAAGGCCCACGTTGTGGGTATAGGGTGAGGAGCAGAAGGACCTGTAACAGAGATGAGTTGAGGGTTGACAAATACGGCCACCGCGAAATAGCGCAGAAGTTCGCTGTTGTCTTGAGCCAGCCTATCCGATAGAATTAGCATTCGATTGATGATGAAGACAATCGAAAGCTATGCCGCCGCGGCAAGCAGGAAATAATGAGAGAGCTGTAGGAAATAGAAGTATGAAAATATGCTATGTTGGCGATGGTGCCAGTATTCATACCCAGAGGTGGGTGAATTACTTCGCCAGGAAGGGGCACGGAGTCCACTTGATTTGCTGGAAACTGATGCCTGGTTACGATGAGAACATTCACATACATTCGTTAACCAGGGTAGCTCCCAAAATATGGACGGTGTCTCAATACCTCAGTGCCCTACTCTGGATTTTTCAAACCCGACGCCTGGTAAAAAAGATAAAACCAGACATAGTCGACGGCCACTTCATAACCGTTTATGGCTTCCTGGCAGCTTGTAGTGGCTTCCACCCGCTGGTTGTTAGCGCCTGGGGCAGCGATGTACTAATTTATCCAAAACGAAATTTCCTCTTTAGGTCCATTACTAAATATGCGCTAAGGAAGGCAGACCTGGTAGCTTTCAACTCAGAACTTGCCCGAAAAGAGCTAATAGAATTGGGCACAAAACCGGAAAAACTAGTGTTCTTTCGCCGTGGTGTAGATACGCAGCAATTCAGTCCGCAAGGGAGAAATCAGCAATTTAAGGAACAGTTTGGGATATCGGGAATGCCGACTGTAATATCCATTCGTAACCTTAAACCCATATATAATGTAGAAATGCTTATTAAAGCCATACCATTGATTTTGAAGCAGGCACCGGAAACAAAATTTGTAATTGCCGGCGATGGTGAGCAAAGAGGTGTCTTAACCAATCTGGCAAACTCCTTGGGTATCTTGGGCGCGGTCAGATTTGTTGGCTGGGTTTCACATGATGAGCTTCCCAAGTATCTGGCATCATCGGATATATACGTCACAACTTCACTTTCTGATAGTTCCCCTCTCAGCTTGCAGGAAGCTATGGCCTGTGGGCTAGCTTCTGTGGTTACCGATATACCAGCCAATCGCGATTGGATTAAGAACGGTGAAAATGGATTCCTGGTGCCCATCAGCGATATAGAGATGCTTGCCAACAAGATTGTCTATTTGATAAAAAACGACCAAATTCGAGAGGAATTCGGCAAAACAAATAGACAGATAATACAGGAAACGGCTGAACGTGCAACTGAAATGGCTAAGATGGAAAGGGTATATGAGGCACTAAAACAAGGAATGGTGCTAAGCGATGCTAGACAGGAGCCAAAATAAGTGCAGAGCGAGGCTGGAGGATACACTAGTTGAGGATACTAATTTATGTGCCAACTATTGTAATTGATCGTGGCGGTGGTGATTCTATGCACGTTCATGAATTAGGAGAAAATCTATCCAAACTGGGGAATGAGGTTGGTGTAATCTGCAGATTAACAGGCGGTAGCTATAACGGCTTAGTAAGTATAAAACAAGTCAAATCACCCGACATTAAGGTGGTAAGCTGGTTTTGGGCGAATATTTATGGCTTATTCCTGGGCTTGGTAGCAACCAGGGCCAATAAATATGACTTAGTTTATGCACGCGCTGGGGTTTCTGCCGCTGCTTGGCTTATTTCGCGCCTGGCCAAAGTGCCTTATGTGACTGAAGTTAATGGTCTAATATGGGATGAGGCCAGGATTAGCTGGGTGGGATGGTGGCGCAAGGCATTCGGCTACTTTTTAAATTGGATTGAGGGTAAGGCATATAGGCACAGTCAACATGTAGTAGCAGTGACGCCACGGATTAAAGAAGTCTTGGTAGCCACCCTTGGTATTAAGCCCGAAAAGATAGCCGTGATACCGAATGGTGCCAATACTGATTTGTTTAAACCAATGGATACTAACCGGGCGAGAAGACAACTAAATTTACCGGAGCGTTGCTATCTCGTCGTTTTTGTAGGCAAGCTCGTTGCCTGGCAAGGAGTTGAGTACCTGATAAGAAGCGCTCCATATATACTGAAAGGATACCCTGAGAGTAAATTTCTAATCGTTGGCGATGGAACTATGAAGCGAGGACTCATTGAACTTACGCAGCGAATAGGAGTATCAGATAGGATGATTTTCACCGGAAGGGTTCCTTATGACAGAGTGCCCCTATATATAAATGCCTGTGATGTTTGCGCCGCTCCTAAGATACCATTAGGGAGTGGATACTCGCCGCTAAAGCTGTATGAATATATGGCTTGTGGCAAGCCGGTAGTAGCCACCAGAACGAGCGGTTTTGAAATTTTGGAGGAGAATAACGCCGGTCTATTAGTAAACCCAGAAAACTCGCAAGAGTTTGCTAATGCCATTATGAAACTGCTGGAGGACCCGGAGCTTAGGAAACAGATGGGCGAGAATGGCAGAAAATATGTTGTGAAGAATCATAGCTGGGAAAGCGTGGCAAGAAGGGTTGCGGAGGTTTGCCAGCAGGCACTTGAAAATTACACGAGGCAGCCCGAAGTTAGGTTTGGCCCCGACCAGTAGCAGGATTTCCATAAGTATGTGCTTATCGCTTGAGGAGATATATTCCCCTACCGTCTTCTTTTAGCCTGCCTAAAAACTTATAAGTATTTAGACAAGAATTACTCAAAATATATTCCACAAATTCGATTTCATTATAGTTTATATATGCGTTTCTCATGTGTTGTTCATTGAACTTGTGAGGTTCAAAGAACATAAACCTTATATCGAGCCTGCCCAGAAATTCTGTAAGTTTGTGATAATCATCTTCATTCTTTAGAAAATGATGGAAAATACTTAATGCCAATACGATATCATAGCTTACCTTTTCAATATCAAATACCGACTTTGCTATAATATCAAACCTCTTCCTCTCCACGCTTTTTAACTTGTTTAAGAAATACAGCGCTTCAAGATTATTTTCAACGGCATAGCAAGTGAACCCTGCATCCTCCAGTATGTGGCAGAAGTATCCCCAGTTGGCGCCAATATCCAGTACTTCTCCTTTATGACACGGCAAGTTATCCAGGATAAGAGAAATTCTCTCATTGCTTTTTGAGCTGGGAATACTCATTAAATCTGGATGCAGGAGTGGCTGATATATGCGGTGCTCTTGGCTATATGAAAGCAGCTTGGCTTTGAACTTCGCCCATTCGCGATGTCTTTTTGTTATTAGGACAGGTATACTTTTAAGCCCCAATATTTTCGCAATTGATAAGCGGTGCCGCCCATCCTCAAATAAAAGCTCCCCATCCCGCCCAATCTTTACGGTAACCTCGTCCACGAAATTCGGATTCCCACGTTCTCTCTGCGTTTGATATCCCTTTGTTTTGATATCAAAATAAAGCTCGTCGATTCCTCTCCATCGGGCGTTAAGTTCTTCTTCTGTTTGGCATCCCCATTTTGAAACATCTTTCCCAATCTCTTTCAAGATTCGGTTGTGTGCTTTGCTTTTTGAAAGGGGGACCCCGTTTTCGAAATGTTCTCTGAGCGCAATAAAGATATCCATGTCCTCAATCGGTTTACTTTTCAAATCCCAGTCACCGCCCTCAATTGTACAAATATTCTTATACTTGTTATTATCGGTCAGACTCCAGTAGCGTATTTCTGCAGGGTTCACATAGACTATTTCATTTATTTTAACGCTCTTTGTGCCTCCTCTGAGCATTCGAAATTTAATTTTCAAGTCTAACCTTATAAACCGTGCCTTCCAATAGGCTCTTTCCAGTATCCTTTTCCCCCATTCAGGGCTTACCAGATAAATTTTATGTCTTATCCGGAGAAGCAAATTTATTTCCACGCTTATTTCTTTCCTCGCTTAATTATATTTATATCGTCGTGATAATGCGAGCGATTTTTATGAAGTTGGGTCTTGCCCCGACCAGTAGAATGATTTTCATCACTGGGGGAGTGTGGCAACAAGGGTTGCGGAATTTTGCCAGCAGGCAATGGAAGAACACAAAGCCAGAAGGAATAGAAGAAGGAAACCATAAGCACCTTCCTTTCCTTGCCTTCACCGGTTGTCATTGATGCCTCTTCGATTTTCTATTTCCTTCTCCAAAATAGCCCTTTCTTTGCCCACCTTCGTTTGACATATCCAGGAGCAGCCCGGAATATCTCCTTTGCCTTTTGTATTTCCTCAGGCTTAAAGAACCTGAAGGCAAACAGCAAGAGTGGAAAGCCAAGTAAACTCACCAGTTTGAGTGCCCCTGCGATTATTGCTGAGTCATTTCTGATGAAGAGGCTTCCGGCATAGACTAACCCGGCAGCAAGGAATATCTTGGCAACCCGCCCCCACTCATACTTGACAGGATAATATCCTCTGGACAAGAAAAACATTCCTATTGGAAGCAGCAAATAGGAAACGACTGTGGCTGTCGCTGCGCCCATCATGCCGTAGCCAGGTATGAGTAAGTAGTCTAAGCCGAGATTCACAATGGCACCAGCCCCGACAATAGCTGCTGCGTACTTTGTCTTCTTTGCTATAAGCATCCCTGGATTGAAGACGAAATAACATCCGTACAGAACATAGGACACCGCTATCAAAGGAATAACCTTGTAGGCATCATAAAATGGAGGTGTTGTGGCGACTATCAGAAGCTCTTTAGATAGGACAGATAACACGAGAGCGACCGCGATCGCCACCAGCGCAAAGTAGGTTAGGACGGACGAATAGACCTGTCTGGCTTCTTTTTCTTTAGCGATTGACAGCAGAAACGGTGCCCACGCCAAATTGAAAGGTCCCACTATGAGCACCTGGACTATCATACCGAATTTATAACCCAAAGAATAAAGCCCAAGCTCAGTCGGGGTGGATAGGAACTTGAGGAAGTATCTGTCAGCCATAGTCATTATCCAGGCGGCAAGTCCTGCCGGCACCAGAGGTAAGCCGAAACTGAGCATTTCTTTTAGTTCGGCCATAGAGGGCCTAAGCTTTGCATTCCTAATTATGTCCCGCAATAGACCAGAGTAAAGCAAGAATGCAGCTATCAGTCCCCCCTCCAAAATGCCCAGCACGCCTTTGTGCAAAACTACTACAAACAGGATATTTAGACCCGCAGTCGCCAGAAATCGAATCAGGGCGAATATGGCATACTTTTTTGACTCCTCTCGAGCCCTAAAAACCGAGAGTGCGATTGCTATGCCGACATCGAAAAACAGGGTAAGAAAGATAACCCGGAAGTAGAACGTATATTCAGCAGAGCCAAAAAACAGTGCGGAGAAATCACCCGCCAATGCCATGAATACAAGCAGGAAGAGAAAAGAGGTGCCAGTGAGAAAAATGAAAACGGTGCCCACAACTGTTTTTCTTTTCTCCTCATCGTCGTAATTGAAATAGGACCTGAATAACGCCGTTGTCAGACCCATGACCAGGATTATGCTCAGTATCGATAGAGTTGTCTGGAAGATCTCTAAACCGCCATAGTCGGCGGGGGTTAGATAGCGTGTATAGACTGGAAGGAGGAAAAAAGCTACAGCCTGGCTAACTGCGACGCCAAGTCCGTAAATTATCGAGTGCTTTGAAAGGCGAAGTAATTGACCAAACATGACTAATCGTGCCCCTGTCTAATGGCAAAGACATTAGGGGTAGTTCACATTATATACTGGACAGGCTACCCAAGCTCCTCTCAATTTGTCAGGCTAATCTCTACTCCACCCAACCATCTATTTAACAACCTCCATACTAACATCAATGAAGTGAATGATATTACAGAAATGGCTAGATAGCATTTCTAATAACCTCTTTGCCTGCCCGTTTCTAACCAGTCTCCACCCCTTCAACCAAACAAAATAATCCAGCCTCACTATTCTAAAACGAGCCTGTGAATAGTAGGGCCTATTCTTGCACGCATCCTTTGTAGGGTCAAAAAACTCAAATTGCATTGGATGAAATCCTTTGATATGAGTGGGATCTGCATAAGTGATATAGCTATTCCAGTAGGGCACCCTTATGTGAACGATACCGTTTCTTAAGGCAATCCTGTAAAGTTCCTCCATCACTCTTACCGTATCCGGCAGATGTTCAAACACATTCTTAGCAAGGATTTCAGTGAAGGTGTTATCCTTGAATGGATAAGGAAATTCATTTAAATCATGAACCACATCAACCCCTGGGAGTGGAGCTGCATCTAGATTGACATACCCCGCTCTGATATCGGTCCCGCAACCAATGTTCAGCTTATTTGAGTTAAGCACTCTTCCTATTCTCTATGGCTTTCTAGCCACTACAAAAGCAATCGCCTGTACAGGGGCAACTCTGTAATAATCTTCATACTCAAAGTTGTCTATTTCAGCCCAATTAGTTTCCTGCCAACTTTCATATCGCCCAGATTTAAAGAAATATCTCTCAGCCTCAATATTCTGTATCAGCTTGCATAATTTATCGTGATTGTATATCCTCGCATTCCTTTCTATAGCAAATTTGCCAAACGGAACTGTAATGATTAGTACCCCCCCAACCTTAGTGAGGTAAACAGCTTTTGCACAGCAATTTTGTCGCCATCCTCACAAACCGGGTCTCCATATCCTCCGAGCCCTATATGCTCTATGGTAGAAACCGATATTACACAATCATACTGCTCTTTTTGCGGTTGCCAGCTCAAAATATCTGCCTGGATAAATTCGAAATTAGGATGGGTGAAGGGATATGGACGGAAATCAAGACCAGTTACATTATAGCCAAGCGAAGCCAAGTGCATTGGCAACAAGTCTTCTACACAACCAAAATCTAAAATGCGTTTCCAGTTCTTATCAAGGTACTGGAATATCAAAGGATACTCGATGACCCGTTCGGAAAAGGCAACCCTACTTGGAGAAGCAGTCAGACTTGAGAGTTTAGCTACTACCCCAGTAACCAATTTGTTGACCACCCGCTTGTTCTCTGCCTCAAATAAGATATTCTTGTTTCTAGAATACAGTTTCACATCTCTGTGGTCTAGCATATCAAGTCTCCAGACTATGGGCACTCCTATTTTCCGGAGCCAAGAAGAAATCTACTTGGTCTCGCACAATATCACGAAGTCTGTAGTTTGTCCTGAATCCGATAGGCATTATTTTTGAGGTGTCAGACATCAGTATAGGGACGTCGGCGGGTCTAAATTTTTCTTTGCTGAATATCACGTTTATGTTTTCCTTCTCAGTATGTATCACGAGACCCACATCATTTGGGTCAAAATATATCCTCTCATGTAACATTAATTCATCAACATTGGACGCCTCAAATTGAACTCCAAACATCTCTATCTTTTTCATCTTAGCTGGATCTTCTAAAGCTTTATCGCCTTTCATGGTTGTGATCTTATGGATTATGTATCCCGCTTCTTCTAAAGCTAACAATAGATACGTCAGTACCGAGTTTGTCCGCATAGAGCCTTGCACATAAACATCCCCATGTCTGCCCTTTTCAGCTAAGAGTAAGTAGCCTTCCACGATATCGTTAACATGAGACCAATCTCTAAAACTATTGACGTTACCAAGTGTTATTTCATTTGTTTCTCCATACTTTAGCTGTACTACTTGTTTCGCGATTGAAGAAGTTACAAAATGGGGCCCTCTTCCAGCACCTTCATGGTTGAATCCTCTTGATACAACAGTCCTCAACCCAAATGAAAAATAATATTCTCTCATTAGATGATCGCCATAAACTTTGGTTACTCCATACGGTGACAAAGGACGGAGACAGTTTGTTTCCTTTATGGGGAGTTCTGGGATAGTGTCTGGCTCAGGGAAAATATTTTTGTACTCTAGTTTCATCCGGTCATACTGTTTTTGGCTACTAAACGCAAGTCCATATTCTTCGCTGCTTCCAGCAAACACCACTGTGGCCTCTGGGGATCGTAACCTAATTGCCTCCAACAAATTTGCAGTGCCGATGCAATTAGCCTGAACAAATATTAAAGGATTAGCAAATGATTCTTTAACAAAGGACTGCGAAGCTAAATGAAATACAAACTGGGGCTGAGCAAATTCTATGGCTTTAATTATACTATATAGATCACAAATGTCCCCTTCTAACAAATTGACTTTACCCTGCAATCCCTTGTCTCGAAGATTCTTTGGGGTTACATTATCAGCTCTACTTCGAACTATGCCATATACGACGGCTCCCTTTTCAAGAAGACTTCTCGCCAAGTAAGAACCTACGAAACCGGAGATCCCAGTAACCAAGACTTTTCTAGCATTCCAGAAGCTTGACATCATGGCTCCCTCCTTTAGCATTGTATTTGTGAATCACATCTCTATATATTCCCAGAATCCTCTCTGCGTTGAATGCCCAGGAGAAGGACTGCTTGACGTACTCTCTGCCTCTCGTTTTCATCTCATTCAGAAGCTTCTCGTTCTGAAGAAGCATGGTGATCTTGCTATTCAGATCTCCAGCATCTCTCGGGTTGAACAAAAGACCTGTTTCATTATTCTGGACTACTTCGGGGATAGCCCCTATCCTTGCGCCGATGACCGCGGTCTCACTTGCCATCGCTTCCGCGGCAACGAGACCGAACCCCTCATCGTCTGTCATTGTGGGAAAGACAAGGATATCAGCAAGACTATAGAATGCTTTTAGAGTCATGTCGTCAACAGGACCAAGCACATACACATGATTTAGATTCAGCTTCTTGGCGTCGTTTTGAAGCTTTTCCTTCAACCCGTGGTCAGGCCCGATGAAAAAAACCTTTAAGTTGTTCTCTTTCAATTCATTAGCTGCTTCCAGAAGCAATTGGGGTCCTTTGCGTTCAATTAGCGAACCTACATACAATATTACTTTTTCTTTGTTTATGTTAAACCTTCTTTTAAGTTCGCTTGCATCATAGCTACCGTGAAAAGAAGAAGTATCAACGCCCAAGTAGATAACCTCAACGGCGTTTACCACGCCATTCATTATTGCAGTATCCCTTGTATGCTTAGAAATGCTAATTACACGGTCGGCAGCATTGCAGATATGTGTTGCAATGGGCCTCCGCTGTTTAATCTTCTCGGAAGTAAACTCCGAGGCATAGATCGTGACCACTACTGGTATGCCTAATGAGTTTCCTACTATCAATGCGCTTAATGATCTGGGATAGGCATGGTGTGTATGAATTATGTCAACTCTTTTTTTTGAGAGTTTATTAAATAGAAAAGACGCGATAACAGAAACACCCAAAATCCCCCCAATCCCTAAATTTTTCGAGTATCTAAAACATTCTCTAGATAGCCGGCCCAGAAGTAGGATAGAACTCAAGGAGAAGACACTACGTACAATCCACAATACTCCCTTGAGAACCGATAGATGCTCTAGCATTTCATAATCATAGATTCCTCCAGGGACAATTTTGCGTACATTTCTATTTGTATCAAAAAAAGTTACGTCTACGCCCAATTTATGTAGCTGGTCACTCAGATTGTAGCAAGTGGTAGCGACTCCACCGAGAGGAAGAGGTAGACTCCCAACCATGCAGACTCTTAATGAATCGTTTTCTCGCCGTTTATGGCCTGCTATTTCTACATCTTTATCTTTTCTTTTCATGGATATCATCCATCTTCACTCTTCTGCTTAATAGCTTCAAGGAAAGGTCCAAATCCTCCTTAGTTGTCCACCTTGCTCACACCTTTGGGACCTTAACAAACAGGTTCTTGGGAATATACATCAGCCTGGGTCGGGCGATTCTGCCAGATTTGCCTCCTTCTCGGACTAATTACGGTTTGCTTCACTTTGCTTTCCTTGACCCTTGATTGAAGAATAATACTGCGACATTGCTCTCATCATCCATGCCTGCCCCCAGCGGACGTAGGACATCTTATTCACTCTCTTCCTTGTTCTGACATAATAGAAATGTCCATCTTTGTCCTGCATATTGTCTCTTGTCCAGAGAAAGGCATTTCTCGCATATTCTAACGCATCCGGAAATATATCGCTTAGGGTGGACATACACAGAACGGCCTCAGCGCAGCTATGTATGTTTATTGGGTACGTGGAATCAGGTCTCAGCTTTGGCACTGTTTTATCCTCAAACAGCCTATCCCGGTAAAATTGGTATCCTTTTGATAAGGCTTCAAGAACCCTTTTGTCCCCAGTGCTCTTATGTATAGAGTAGAGGCTTCTCAGGACAAAGCCGGTATGATAATGGTCAATATTTTTCAAAGTGCTATCAGCGATATTATAAATATCGTTTTCACTAAGTGCCCAATAATAAAATGAACCATCTTTATTTTGGGCATCGAGTGAATAGTTTAAGGCTTTGATTCCATGTTGGTAAAACTCTTCATTATTCGACTCCTTGCCTACTCTTATTAGAAATTCTGCAGCGAAAAGATTAGCATTATGGACATGGAACCTATCTATTGGTGTATAGCTGAAACAGATTTCGTTAGCATTAACATGGTCTATATTGAGGCTGCTAATCAGGAAATTGCATATAGTTTCGCATGTACTAAGGTATTTCTTATCACCGCTGAATTCATAGAAATCCCAGAAGGCATCTCCACAAATTGAGGATACCACCGCAGTGGGCGTCCTCTTGGGAATCAAGACCAAAGTTTGCCAATCGAAAGGATAACCCCAGCAGTCTCCAGCATAGCCCTCGCTTTTGTTTTCCTCCAGCCACTTCAGGCATTCATAAGCTTTCTGAAGATAAGCCTCTTCCTTGACATGCTCATATAGCTTCAGGTAGGCAGAAGCAAAAAGCCCCATTGCTTTGGCATTTGTCTCTTTCTTAACTCTGAGTAGCTTTCTGGAAGCTTGAGGGAAAACCCCGATACTTAATAATAGACCTCCTTTTATTAATCGGGAGGCTCGATTCTGGTTTCGATTGCAACTTAGCTTTAGAACCCAAGGATGTCCCCTAACATCATACGGGTCATATCCCGCCCAGCCATTTATTGTTATCCAACCATCAAGCCGGGTAATAGACTGCATAATCTCTTCGGTAATATTATCAATGGCCATCGCAGAATACATGCTTATTTGATGGTCTTCTGTAAATTTTGATACAAGCTAACCAATTTCTCCGCTTCGGCTTCCCAATTATATCTTTGCTTTGCAGCTTTTTTACCTGCTTCACCTAACTTGGTTGCCAGTTCGTTATCCCGATAAATCCTTATCACCGCCTCAGCGAGAGCCTCAGCATCTCCCGAGGAGTAAACTAAGCCTGCTCCTGTTTCTTCTACAATCCGCTTCAATGGTTTTGCCGAAGACACTATGACAGGCTTTCCCATAGCCATAGCTTGGAAGATTTTGTGAGGAATGGTGGTGTTTGTATGCCCAGAGGCAATATGAGGGATGAGGCAAACGTCGCTGGCGCTGATATAAGAGGGGACCAGCTCAAAAGGCTGCCAGCCGGTGAACTCCACAGCTTGCTCTACCCTCTCCCTTCTAGCCAGCTCTTTTAATGCTGCTTCATTTGGCCCGGAGCCTACTAGAAGAAGGCGCGCATTCGGGACTTGATGCAATATTCCAGGCATTGCTGAAATCGCAGTCTGTATTCCTCGGTGGGGACCGAAACCCCCAACATACGAAATGACAAAACAAGGCTCATATTTTTCGATAATTTGTTTATCAATGGGGATAGAGTAAAAATAATCCAAATCTTCAGTATTCATCACTACAGTAGCTTTTTCCGCTGGTATCCCGCAATCATTGACATAGTGCTGTTTCGCTTCATCCACTACTGTAATCACTGCGTCTGCCTGGTGGACGCAAAACCTCTCCAGTCGTTTCCAGCGCCATGTGGGGCTGATAACATTAAGAATTTTGGCCTTCCTGCTTCGCCCCAAGACTTTTATCGCTTCAGGATAATTTTCATGCAAATCGGCGATGAGAGGAAGATTGAACTTGCGAGCTATCTTCAAACCCATACTCACTAGCGGTAAGTCGTGAACATGAATAGCGTCCACTCTATACTGCTTAACAGCGTCTTCCAGAGCTTTCTTCCAGAAAGGATGGATGAAAGATACCTGGAAGCAAAAAAAAATCCATGCCCTTCCAGGGAAATCTTGGGGCAATTTCTTACGAATTACTTTTATACCTTCTACTGTTTCCTCGTTTGCCATGTCACCTTTGTTTGCCGAAAGAAGAAACACCTCATACCCACCTTTGAGGAGCGACCGAGCTTCTTTCTCTACCCGAATATCGGGAGGAAAGAAACCTCTCAAGAGCATTAGAATCTTCAAAGTCCTTCTCCTTTAGCTAATACCTTTATAATCCTCTCGGCTGTCTTGCCGTCCCAGAGCCCGGGACAATTTCCCGTTTTGCCTTTGCCATCAAGGATTTTGAAGGCCTCTTCTGTAATTCTTTGACTGTCATTCCATACAAGAATATTGGTCCCCTGACTTATAGTTATCGGTCTTTCGGTGGTGTTCCTTAGAGTGAGACAGGGAATGCTTAGCACGGTAGTTTCCTCCTGAATTCCACCGGAATCAGTCATCACAAATTTGGCATTCATTTCAAGGTTGAGGAAGTCGAGGTAGCCGAGGGGGGGAATGATGAGTAATTGGTGATTCGTGACTGGTGATTGGTCAAGCAAGCCGAATGGTTCAGTAATTAGTAATTGGTGACTGGTAATTTGTAGGTTGTCGAGGATACCAAATTCCTTTAGTCTTTTTTGGGTGCGAGGATGGGCTGGAAAAACGATACGAATTCTTCGAGAGATTTCACTTAAAGCTTTAATAATTTTGAGCAGGCTTTCTTTTTCATCCACATTGCTGGGACGATGCAGTGTTAGCAAGGCATAAGGAGTGACTGGTGATTGCTCAGGGGGTTTGTTGAGTTTGTTGTGTTCCTTGAGTTCGTTGAACTGGCTGGGTTCACCGCGTTCGTTGGGGCCCGGAGCGACCAATGGGCGCTCATTCGCGAGCAACCCGAGTCTCTGCAATATGTCCGATTTTGCAGCTTCAGCTTTATTATGAAGTAAACTATCTACCATCACATCTCCAACCAGGAAAATCTTATCTTCGGGTATGCCTTCCTTTCTGAGGTTCTCATCAGCATCAGGGGAAGGAGTAAAAAGGTAATCGGAGATAGCGTCAGTGAGAAGTCTGTTTATCTCCTCAGGCATGGTTCTATCATAAGAACGCAGCCCAGCCTCAACATGAGCTATAGGAACATGAAGCTTCACCGCTGCCAAAGCTCCAGCCAGGGTAGAATTGACATCTCCCACCACTGTTACTAAATGAGGCTTTTCCTCGAAAAGCACCTTCTCCAATTCGATCATTACCTTGCCGGTCTGCTCGGCATGGGTTCCTGAGCCGACGCCAAGATAGATATCAGGCTGAGGAAGCTCCAGGTCCTTGAAGAATATCTGAGACATCTCATAATCGTAATGCTGGCCGGTGTGGACGAGAAGGGGAGTGATTGAAAGTTTATTGAGTTTGTTGCGTTTATTGCGCTTGTTGTGTTCGGTGAGTGCGTTGTGTTTGGCTATCGCCCTGAGCAGAGGGGCTATCTTCATAAAGTTTGGCCTGGCTCCTACGACAAGAACTATTTTCATCTTAGTAATTAGTGATTGGTGACTGGTGACTGGTCACTCGTGATTGGCTTTTAGGAATCTTTGTTTTTACCGAACGGATTAAGCCCTGCAGCATACGCGAGATTCCATTCACCTTCAGTTGAAGTGTTTCAATTTCAGATATATTGCCTAAACCAATCTCCCTGGCAATTTCAATTTGCGTATCCAACTCGCTGGCAGAACCCAATGAGATATAAAGAAACTGAATAAATTCCTTACTACCGGTACGAGCTGCCCCCTCAGCAATATTACTGTCTATGGAAATCGCCGCCCCCCGCCACATCTGGGAAGCTAATCGCTGTTCTAGCCGTGGAAATCCCTCTGTCACCTTATAACAGGTAACTGCGAGTCCCACTGATTCCTTCCAAACAGTTAAATCTTTATGATTCGTCATACTAGCATTTACTAATCACTATTCACCATTCACTATTCACCGGCTTCCATGAATTTTCTAATTGCTTGCGCTATATCCTCTATCTGCTCATCACGAAGCTCAGGATAAATAGGCAAGGTAAGCACCTGCTCCTGTGCCTGTTCACTGTGAGGGAAGTCGCCCGATTTATGTTTGAGATATTTATAGACTTCCTGAAGATGGAGAGACAGTGGGTAGTAAATGGCAGTGGTAATGCCTTGAGAGTTAAGGTATTCACGTAGTTCATTCCTATTTCTGCGGGAATTCCTCACTCGGATTGTGTAGTAGTTGAAGATATGGGAGCTTCCTGGGGCAACGTAAGGTGACTCAATCCCCCCAATCTTGCTGAGAAGCTCAGAGTAAAGTGAAGCCTTCTGACGCCGCTGGTCAATCCAATCGTTGAAATGTCTCAGCTTAATCCGCAAAATAGCCGCCTGCAGGGCATCGAGGCGACTATTGAAGCCGTGCATGACGTGCTGGTAAGTTGTTTTGGAGCCATGAACCCTGAGAATCCTCACCGTCTCGGCAATCTTAAGGTCATTAGTGACCACCATGCCCCCATCTCCATACGCACCGAGAACTTTGCTGGGGAAGAAGCTGAGACAGCCGGCATCACCGAGGGAGCCGACCCTACGCCAGTTTGTTGAGTTCATTGAGTCTATTGAGTTGGGGTCAGAACTCAGGGCTGATTGCTGTTGACTGTTGGCCGTCGACTGTTGACTACAGTATTCAGCGCCCAGGGCCTGAGCACAGTCCTCAATTACTTTCAGGTTATGCTTCCTGGCTATATCGAGTATACGTTCCATAGCCGCAGGCTGGCCATAAAGGTGCACGGGGAGGATAGCTTTCACCCTCACCTTAGTCCTCTCCCGTTCAGGGAGAGGAGAACCTGGTGACTGGTGACTGGTGATTTGCCTGGACTGCAGATATTGCGCGACCTTTTCGGGGTCTATGTTGTAGGTTTTCGGGTCAATGTCCACGAATACTGGCGTGGCACCACACTTAGCTATAGACTCGGCGGTGGCAATAAAGGTGAAGGGAGTAGTGATGACATCATCACCAGCTTTTATGCCGCAGGCGAGCAGAGCAAGGTGGAGGGCATCGGTTCCCGAGGCAACACCCACAGCATATTTTGTTCCACAGTAGGCTGCCATCTCGTCCTCGAAGGCTTTGACCTCGGGACCCAGGATGAACTGCCCACTTCGCACTACCCTATGAATGGCAGCGTCAAGCTCATCTTTAATCGAGTCATATTGAGCCTTTAAATCGACAAAAGGAATAGTCATGCCCCAGCCCGTTCCACTCTAGCGTTTCCTTTAACTCCTTCCCTGAAGTATTCCTTGCCGCATTGAGAACATTTTGTTCTTTCATTTTTCTTAAAATCCAGCTTCGTTCCGCACTCGCAGACCCATCCTTCAATGCTTGCTGGATTGCCGTATACCAGGGCGTAATCGGGAACATCTTTGGTAACCACCGAGCCTGCGCCGATGAGGGCATATCGGCCTATGGTATTGCCACAGACGATAGTTGCGTTTGCGCCGATGGTAGCGCCTTGTTCGACCAGGGTTGGTTTAAATTCACGCCTTCGTGGTACGCGGCTGCGGGGGTTTATAACATTGGTGAAGACGCAGGAGGGAGCACAAAAGACGTCGTCTTCAAGTGTTACGCCCTCAAAAACGGAGACATTATTTTCAATTTTCACGTTGTTTCCTATCTTGACGCCTTTGCCGATAAAGACATTCTGCCCGATAACGCAATTATCGCCGATGCTTGTGTCAGGCATAATATGGGAGAAGTGCCAGATTTTGGTTCCTTTCCCAATCCGGCATGGCTCCTCCACGATGCTGGTTTCATGGACGAAAAAGTCCTTGTGGGCATTGTCTAATGAGATAACTTTACCCTTGCTCTCAAGTGACCTCTGACAATAAGACAGCACCCGCAGTACCTGGAGACCCTTGTGCCCGTCCACCTTTGGTCGCTTTCGTGACTTGATACAGTCGATAAAATCCTGGCATTCTATCCGCAAGGGTTCGTCTGAGGGTATCTTAACAGGCTCCGGCTGCTCCTGACGGGGCACAGGCTTTCTGTCAATCCATTCTATCTCGTGGCTATAAAGGAGGAGCTTATCTTTGGGGTTGGTGTCATCAAACAGAGCCATCTTTTTATCGCCAACTACCACCAGTTTTTGCTCCTTGTAAGGGTGGAGCCAGCTGACGAAGATGTGAGCTCTAATGCCGTTATTGAAACCCAGGGTGGTCAGGGTAACGTCGGCGACGTCCCGATTGAGATAGTAACCTCCGTGGGCTGAGATTTCTCGCGGCATTTCACCGAGGAGAAGCAGGATAATTGAGATATCATGGGGAGCGAAACTCCAGAGTATGTTTTCCTCAGTGCGAAATTTGCCCAGGTTAAGCCGGTTGGAATAGATATACTCGATTCTGCCCAGCTCACCGCTATCAACAAGCTCTTTGAGCTTGCCAACAGCGGGATGATATTCGAGGAGATGGCCGACGAGCAGTATCTTTTTGTGTTCTTCGGCCAGCGCAACCAACTCCTCTCCTTGCTCTATCTCTAGAGCCAGCGGCTTTTCTACGAAAACATCTTTGTCGGCAAGTATGGCTTCCTTCGCCATGGAGTAATGGAGGACAGCTGGAGTGGCGATAACCACTCCTTCTATTTCGTCATTCTCAAGGACACGGAGAAGTTCAGTTTCGATATTTACATCGGGATAGGATGTTTTTAGGGTCTGTACCACCTTGGGGTCGGCATCGCAAATTGTATGGAGTGCGCCGAGTTCGGCGAAGTTGCGAACCAGGTTCTTGCCCCAGTATCCACAGCCGACAACAGCGATATTTCTATCCACCTTGTCTACTCCACATGGCACCGGAAAATAGCTGTCCCACTTTCAGTGTAAGGCACCACTTCAAATACGACAGCCGGCATTCTCCTTATTCTCCTAATCTAACGATGTTAGCTTGTTTTAGCCCCCTGGTGACTCCGCGTGTATCAAATACCAGTTTTGCACGGGCAACCACTTCACCCATATTATAACAGCTGTGGTCAGCGACTATGACGACACAGTCCATCGAGGCCGAGCATCTCTCATACTTCAATGCTTACCAATTCTTCCTCTTCCTCTGGCTCGACAGGAAGCATAAGCATATCCTCAGCTCCGATTTTCAGCGACTGCATCAATTCTTCTCTGCTCTTTTCCTGGGCATTTACACCGGGCAAGTCCACAAGCCATCCAATCCACCAGTCTCCACTTTTTTTAATCACGGCTCTGAATTTCATGTAATATCACCTCTCACAATTTCAGTCATTATCTAACAAACGGGATATTTAAATCTCGACAGATTTTCCTGGCAAGCTCATCAACAATTTCGGTATGCCTTGGAATTTGAGTTCTGTATCTACCTCTCCGATATATGCTGTGCCTGCGACCTTCCCGAAGAAGGAAAGCACCCTGTCTAGCTATATGCTCTATAAGTTCTTTCCTTTTCATAAATTATAGCTTCTGCTTGCTAATATATCCATAATTCTCTCCGCTGCCTTGTCGTCCCAGAGGCAAGGGGACGTCGATGACTAGTGATTAGTTTATCGTTCTGCACAATCTTCTTGCCCTCATATCACTCCCCCAACCTGACTATATTATTGCCTTTTAGCCCCCTGGTTGCTCCACGCGTATCAAATACCAATTTTGCACGGGCAACCACTTCACTTATATTATAACTGCTGTGGTCAGCGGCTATGACGACACAGTCCGCCGAGGCCAGGCATTCACCGCTGAGTTCCACCGATTTCATGTCCCCTGCGGGCACATGAATCTGAGATACGTAAGGGTCATTGTAGCTAACCTCAGCCCCTTTTTCGTGAAGAAGCTGAATTATTTTTAATGCAGGAGACTCTCTGGTATCTTCAACATCTTTCTTGTAAGCTACGCCAAGGACAAGGATTTTAGCGCCGTTCAAGCTCTTACCCCTATCGTTTAAGGCTTCGAGAATGCGAAAAACAACGTGATAAGGCATATGCTCGTTGATTTCGGCGGCGAGCTCGATGAACCTGGTATGGAAATCAAGCTCCCGGGCTTTGTTTGCCAGGTAATAGGGGTCGAGCGGGATGCAGTGCCCGCCGATGCCGGGGCCGGGATAAAAGGGCATGTAGCCGAAAGGCTTGGTAGAAGCTGCGTCAATAACTTCCCAGACACTTAAACCCATCTTCTCACAAAGATGGGCAAGCTCATTGACCAGGGCGATGTTCACGCTGCGGAAGACGTTTTGAAATACCTTGGTTAACTCGGCAACTTCAGGACAGGAAACGGGAATCACGATGTCTGCTACCTGCTGGTAGAGGAGTTCGGCAAGCTTGGTAGACTCATGGTTTATGCCGCCGACTATCTTGGGAGTGTTTTTGATGGTATATTTCTTGCTGCCAGGGTCAATCATCTCCGGGGAGAAGGCGAGGTAGAAATCCTGGCCAGCTTTCAGTCCAGAGCGTTCTAGAATTGGTAGCATTACCTCCCGGGTGGTGCCTGGGTAGGTTGTGCTCTCGAGGACCACTAATTGCCCTTTCTGAAGGTACCTGGAGACGACTTCGGACTCACTAATTACATAAGAGAGCTCCGGGTCTTTGGTTTTGGTAAGCGGAGTGGGCACACAGACACATATGGCATCTACCTCCCCAAGGCGGCTCTGGTCTGTGGTTGCCTCTAGAAGGTTATTGGCTAACGCCGATGAAAGGCGAGCCTCGGAGACATCGGCAATATAAGGCTTGCCTTGATTAACCAAATCCACTCTCTTTTGCTGAATATCAAACCCTAATACCTTGAAGCCTGCTTCTGAGAAAGCAACTGCGAGGGGAAGCCCGACATAACCAAGCCCCACTATGCCCACTTTGGCAGACCTGCTTCTAATATTTTCGTCTATGCAGGCCATTGTCCAAAACCTCTCATGGTTTCTCTCAATCCTTCCTCTAAATTATACCCCGGATTATAACCAAATTGCTTAGCTTTAGAGATGTCAGCAAGGCTATGCTTCACATCCCCGAGTCTGGGCTTTTGATAAATTGGCTTGCTATCCTTGTCCATGAGTCCAGTGATAAGCCTTGCCAATTCGTTTATGGAGACCCTCCTCCCCGTGCCGATGTTGAAAACTCCAGCGGCATCGCTTTCGGTAGCCAGAATATTGGCTTCTGCAGCATCCTTCACGAAAGTAAAATCCCTGGTCTGCTCACCATCGCCAAAAATGATAGGTGACTCGTTCCTGAAGAGTCTGTCTATAAACCTGGGGATAACAGCTGCATACTGAGAACCGGGATCTTGCCTTGGGCCATAGACATTGAAATACCTGAGGCAGATGGTGGGGAGATGAAAAACCTCGTAAAAAACTTGACAGTAATATTCCCCGGCGAGCTTGGTTACTGCATATGGGGATTGGGGATTGGGAGACATATCCTCTCTTTTAGGCAAAGTCGGAGTATCACCATAAACTGCCGAAGAGGAGGTATAGATTACTTTTTTAACTTTGTTATCTTTAGCTGCTAGCAACACATTCAAGGTACCGGTTATGTTTACATTATGTGAAGCCAGGGGGCTCTCTATGCTTCGAGGAACACTTGGGATAGCTGCCAGATGGAACACGTAGCTAACGTTTTGGAAAAGCTTATTGAGCAGCGGCAAGTCGGTAACGCTTCCCTCGATGAATTGAATGTTACCCTGGGTTAGAATCGGCTCGATATTTCCTCTCTTCCCCGTAGAGAGGTCATCAAGAATTATCACCTGATAACCACGTTTCAGCAGCTCCTCAGCCAAGTGAGAACCGATGAATCCCGCCCCGCCGGTTACTATTGTTGTGTTTTTACTCAAGACTCACCTTTGCTGAACGTCAACTCCGAGCATATTTAAACCAGCTTTGGCGAAGGCCAAAGCCAGGGGCAAGCCGACGTAGCCGAGGCCGATGCTACAGACAACAGTCTTATCGGTGATGGGTGATGTGTTATCGGTGATTTTTGACTGGCTTGGTCGCGCTTTCTTCATTTTACGTAACTACACTATCCATGACTGTTAACTTGTTACCTTCTTATTCTGCCAGTACTTTATCAGAAGAGCGTTCGGGAACTCAAGTCGACGTTGGGAGGAACGGGATTCCTCGCTTACGCTTCAGAACAGGCCCAAACAATTCAAAAATCAAAGCTCAAAAACGTAGTGCAAGGCTCCTGCCCGCTACGGCCTGGCAGGCGGGTTAGCCTCGTGCAGTGGTAGGATTGCACGACCTTGAAAGGTCGCACTACAATAGTGATTGGGCTTTAGGCAAGGGGATTGCCAAGTGAAGGTCACTTTATGAAGGTAACCCCCTTTATCCCCCTTACTCTAAGGGGGATGTTCAGGGACAGAATGCCCAGCTTAGCGGGGGTCACTCCTTCGACTGCCCTCAGTACAGGTGCTGAGAAAAGAGATTGCGAGTCCCGATTACATCGGGACTCGCAATGATATGAGAGAACAGACATCGCAATGATTGTGATAATCCGCGAATTGGCTATCATTAATCCTCTACAGTGCTACTTCAACAAGAGCAGCAGTAGTGGCAGGCGGCGGCACGTCCAAGCCTTCCGCCTTGAGTCCTTCAATGTGGAATTCAATAGCTTCTTTTATTCTTTCCGTCGTTTCTTCTACACTTGCCCCCGTAGCTACACAGCCGGGCAAATCCGGGCAGTATGCAGAATAATTACCATCAGCTTTTTCAATTACAATTGTATATTTAAACATCTCTTCCCACTCCTTTCGATTGCACTGGGACTCACAACGACGGTGTGGGTCTCTGATAGACAATGCTGCATCCCGTAACGCCGATGAGGATTAATTCAGATACGCTATTGCCCTACCCTACCACATTCAAAAGCTCAAAATACTTTTCCCGACTCAGCCCAGCCGTCGTCAGATTAGTCCGGATATGAGTTACCGGAACTTTGTGAGGACTGACTCTAATAACCACAGGCCGCTTTACACCTGGTTTGGTCATAATAATGTGATCTCCTTTTTGACGGTTAATTTTGAATCCTTCTAGTTCAAATATCTGGATTAGTTTGGAATAATGGATTGGGGTAATTCTTTGCGCTGGCACCTTTCATCCAATGGATAAGGCTTCCTCGACAACAGGCTTGCGCCGAACCCAGGTATCATGTTCTTTGACAAAGCCAGCTTCACTCATTACATCTTCCAATGTTCCCATCGCTTCGCATTCTTCAATAAATGCCTCCATTGCCTCATGGAGAGAGCGTCTCGCTTCTTCAACGGTCTCTCCAAAACTGGAAACGTTGAGTTCAGGGCAAAGACCTACGTAAAGGTCACCTTCTTGAAGAATTTCAGCACGAAAAATAATCTTTGTCATGCCAATCGCCTCACAATTAATCGATCTGCTCTTTCTCTATCATATACTCTCTAAGGGCTTTTTGCCAAGTTCTCATATCATCCATGCCCCGGGAGCCGCAGCAATAGCAGGAGGGCACGGTCTTGAAAGGTCGCACTACAATCGTGTTTGGGCTTCAAGCAGGGGGATTGCCACGCACCTTTCAGGTGCTCGCAATGACATGAAGAAAGGGGCTGGTTGCCTTCAGGCAAGACATAGCACGCGCTTCAGGCGGCAGCCACATACCTTTTGGTGATTTTGTCAGCGACTTCTTTTCCCAGTCGCTTGGTAGCGTCGATTATCTCAATGCTTAGTATATCGCCCTTCTTTCCGATGTCTAAGATCACTCCTTCGCCAATCTCCTCGCTATATTCAAAGCTTCCCTCTTGAAGTTCTATATTGAGGACATCTATGTCTTTGACATACTTTATTCCCACAATTTCACCTCCGTAAGTATCGTTGCGGCCTGGCTGGATATGCAGTTATCACCAAATAATAGTCCGCGTGCTCCTCGAAAACCACTCTCAGCAAATACCTGCCATACATCTTCTGAGCGATCTTTCTTCCGAATTTCGCCTCGACAACAGAATTTGGCGCTGCTATCGTTTCTTCAACATTAGTCTGGACTATCCCCCTCTTGCCCATCTTATGCAATGCGTAAGGATGGAAGACAATCCTTTTGTTCATAATATCTAAAATTCCGGCTTCTTTCACCCATCATATACTTTTTGGGGTTTACTGCCAAGTTCTGATTTCATCCACGCGCCGGGAGCCACCGCAATGGCACGAGCGCACGACCTTAAAAGGTCGCACTACAACCGTGTTTGGGCTTCAAGCAGGGGGATTGCCACGCACCTTTCAGGTGCTCGCAATGACATGTTTCGCCCGTCGTTGCGAGGCTGGCGAAGGCAACCAGAGCAGTCTCCGTCGAGGCAGTGAGATTGCCGCGCTTCGCTCGCAATGGCAAAAAGGAGAGTTTCCGCCAGTGGTAATGATGGCTGTGTTTATACTCAGGACTCACTTGAGCCAAGATACTCAAAAATTTTCACAGTTGCTGTGGTTATTTTGGCCTCGGGGTCGGGATAGACGCGCTCGTAGTTGGCCAATGCCTCCAGGGGCACGGGGCTAGCGGAGGCGCTGGTGCCTACTATCCTGTAGTTGCCAGACGTCTGACTGGCGATATAGGCCTGGGCATCTTCATAAGTGGCGAAAGATTGCCCGCTGGTGATTGCCTTATACTTCTGTCCGTCACTCATTGGCTGCTCTTCGTAAGATATGACTATCGACGAATTCGTGGCGGGAACCACGGCTTTGCCATCAAAGTTGTAAAGCCTGATTACCATGGACTGGTAGAAAGCAGGATAGAACAAGGTTGTCCACTGTCCACCCTCTTCTGTCGACACGTAATAATATTCGTAAAACTCGCTCACGTTTTTGCCGGCCCACTCGGCCATAGCATAGAACTTGCCAGTTGCCATGGCAGAGTCAATCATCACATATTTCGTACCCAACTCGTCGGCTAGCATACTGGCGGAGGTCTCGTTCTGTGCGGTGAAGAACTGGCCAGCTTCACGAGCCCGGGCCTGTGTGGGATTAGCATTGGGCATGCGGTGGCCAATCTGCATTATGAAGTAGCCATAGTCCCACCAGGACATCACCCCATAGGCTGTATCGGGATATTCGAACTCATTCTTCGGTGGATAAAGCTCATAATAGAAATCGGGGTCATCAGAAGGTTCGGGGCTGTTATCCTTTAGCCATTGAAGCGAGCTATACCATCCCTCGTCCATAATAAAATTTTGTGCCTCGGCGAGTGGCCGTGTATATCCAATATAAAGCCCGTCAACAATTCTCGTAGGCTCCTCTCTCCACAGCCCGATATTGGGGAAAAAGACCAGGAAAAAGATGACTATTCCGACAACGATAACCCTTACCCAGGTGCCTCTGGGCTGCATAAATGTTTTTGGCTTCGCTTTTTCCCTGGTTTTCTTTTCCCTCTTCTTGAATTTTTTAACTGCTCCCACTACTTCTTTAGACTTAGCCAGTAATTTGCTTAAGCCAGCAATGTCCAGCATTTTCCAGGAGAAATAGCCTGTGAGCAAGGCAGCGTTTATGGCATAGTAGTAACCGAAGCGTCGCTGCCCCAGGACCGCTAGCAACATTATTACGCTCCAGACCAGGAACAAGGTCTTATCGGCACTTCTTTCCTTAACAACGACAAAAGCAAGCATGGCCAAGGCAATGAACGAGATGAAGAAGGAGGTGGTGAAGTTGGCCCAGGCCATACTTAAGGTGAAACTGCCATGCGGGAAAAGAATGGGAGTCGCCTCCATGATAGTCAGACTGGCGCCGGACGGGGTGAAAATGCTGAATTGGTGCAGCATGGACCGAAGCAAAGAGGGATTAATGGCATGTAAGGCAGCCAGACCGATGCCAGCCACTCCCAGCAAGGCCAAAGGATAGTAAACAGGCTTCAAGGCCCGGCCGGCCATGAGCCGCGAGATAATACTTAAGACTATCGGCACTACTATGGCAACCAGCAGAGATACACGAGAAAGGGTATCTACGCCCTTGCCCAATAAGAGAAGAAGCATGAGGAAGGCAATAAGGAAAAAAGGAGTGCTCACAATACACAGATAGTCGCTCGATTTATGCCTTAAGTGGTCCACGACGAACTGAATCACCAGATAAGCAAATATAATGAAGATGAACATCAGCCCACCCCGCCAGGAAAGCAGATAGATACCCAGGAAGACGCCTGCCAGGAGGCTGTAGACGAGGGGCTTGGTGATAGTTGACCAGTCTCTATTGAGGATGTGGCTGAAGGAAATCTCTCTTTCTCGAGCTCGCTTGATGGCCATTATTAGAAAGAGTATGGACACAGTGCTAAACAAAGTCTCAGCTACATGGTGGTCGGTAAATCCAAGCAAAGAACGATGCAGAAATTCGCCAGGCAGGATGACAACCAGGGCGGCTGAAATTACGCCCACCCAGCGGTTAAACAGCTCCTTGCCGATAAAGTACACCGGGATGAGCGTCAGAGTGCCCAGAATAGCGGGCATGTAAGCGGCCACCACTTCCATGTGATGCAGAGTTGGTACCCCCCAGCTAACAAGCCGAATAATGCCAGCGATAAGCCAGGCGAAGAATGGCCGAGTAAGCCCCATACCGCCACCGGGATAGAGCGCGTAGGCGTCAAAGGTATTGAAGTGGGGAAAATTATGAACCAGAACCTCTATGTTGCGCATGTAATAATAGGCATCAGTCTCGCGAAACCAGACCCAGCCATTGACAAAAATTTGGTCATGAGGCAGGTATATGCGTATGTACAATGAGATGCCACAGAGGACTGCCAGAATTATGCCTACTATGGCTATTGTGGGAAGTTTTCGTTTTTGCTCTGGACTTTGCTCGCTCACTTAAAATTCCCGCAAAGAAACTATCTCGCCCGCCTAAATATGTTCTCCATTATAAACTTACCGCAGCGGATATTACAATACATTCCATAACCCACAAGTTCTTTGAGCCCGCCTGTTGAACTAGAAGCCAGATTTAACCTATAATTGCACAATGCGAACTTATCGCCCTGTCAATTTAAATGTCCTGTGGTTTCTAATAGCTCTAAATGTCTTAATCTTCGTAATCGAGTTAGTGATTGGTGGGGATCCCATCAATGAAGTTGTCCGCTTTCTTGGCTTGAGACCAGATCAACTCTCACAACAACCCTGGACCATCATAAGCAGCATGTTTGTCCACGGCAGTTTCTTCCACATATTATTCAATATGATAGCTTTGTATTTCCTGGGAAGCTTCCTCATCCGGGCAGCGGGGGAGAAAAGCTTCCTGGCAGTATTTTTTCTCGGAGGACTGGCAGGGAATATTCTCTTTGTCCTTCTCGCGAACCCATCTTCAACAGGGATAGGAGCCTCGGGTGGCATTTTTGCCCTTGGTGGAGCCCTGGCGGTCATGGTCCCCAAGGTGCCAGTTATTATACTTCCCATCCCTGTCCCCATGCCACTCTGGGTAGCCATCTTAATCTTCTTTTTCCTTTCTTTCCTTCCCGGGATAGCCTGGCAAGCTCACATTGGAGGTTTGTTGCTGGGGCTCATAGCTGGTCTTATTTTTAGGAGGAGAAGGCGAGTCTATTACTTTTGACCCTTTAAACTACCCCAATTAAACTTAAAGCAAATTTATGGGGTTGATAAAAGATGAAGGTAAAAGAAATCCGCTTGGAAGCCGATGGGCTTGAACTCGTCGGCGAGCTTCATGTTCCGTCAGGGGACAAGGGTCATCCCGCCTTGTGCATCTGCCATGGCATTCCGGATGTTCCCCCCGACCCCACCGACAGGGGCTATCCACTGCTGGCGCAGCGCTTCTGCCATGCTGGCTTCATCACCTTAATCTTTAACTTCCGGGGAACGGGAAGGAGCGAAGGTAACCTGGACCTCCTGGGCTGGAGTCGAGATTTACAAGCCGCTCTTGATTTCCTGTATAACCTGGAAGAGGTAGATAAAACTCGTTTCTGCTTACTGGGATTTAGTGGAGGGGCAGCGGTTTCCGTTTATACCGCAGCCCATGACCCCAGAGTATCTTCAGTGACAACCTGTGCCTGCCCTGCGGATTTTCGCTCCCTCCCTCAAAGAGAAACGACTCTGGACATTATCCAACGGTTTCGCCAAATCGGGGCAATCAGGGATAAAGATTTTCCGCCCTCAATAGAAGAATGGGAAAAGGGAATTGAGACCGTCTCTCCAATCAAGTGGATTGATAGAATTTCTCCCCGCCCCCTGCTTTTGGTTCATGGAGATGCCGACGAAGTAATACCCCTGGAGCATGCACATAAGCTCTACCAGAAAGCTAAAGAGCCCAAAGAGTTAAAAATAATACCCGGTGCCAAGCACAAAATGCGCCTGGAAAAGGCAGCAATGGATTTTGTTCTGGACTGGCTAAAGGCGAAGTGCTAAACCGCGAGAGCATTTTCAATAAACAGAGAAGGCAGTACGAAGGACACAAAAATAGTAAGCAAGAACTAATCACATCGAGGACGAGGAATTTTACACGACGCTACGCGGTGAATTATTTCTTTAAGAAAGTATATGTTATTTCGCCTTTTCTCGACAACTTGAACAATCCGCTATTTGTTACTTTAGACACTATTTCACTTTCTTCCATATGGTGGTCACCGAAAGATAGGATTCCAGCTGGTTTCAATACTCGATGTAATTCCTTTAGCACTCCATCTGGGTCGCTCAAGTGGTGAAAGATGTCGTACAATAGAACCACGTCTAAGCTATTATCCGGCAACCCGGTTTGGCAATCGGAAAGAATGGTTTCCACGTTCGACAGTTGCTTTTTTGAGGCGATATCCTGAACCTTACGAATTGCCAGTGGGTGGATATCCAGGGCATAAACTTTCCCTGATTCGCCTACCAATTCTGCGAGGGGGATTATGTAACTCCCGGGTCCACAGCCATAATCGAGCACGTGAAATCCCGGCTTTACCCCCACCTCTTTCAAGATATTCATGCGGGGCAAGCGAAGATCACGAAATTTGTAGCTGAAAGCCATGAACCTGAACCCAAGATTGGACTCTACCTTATCCATGGCGCTTTCCTCCTTCTCTTTTAAAGAGCAATTTTGTGCAACGGCCATGGACATACGAAGTTTGAGGCAAGGCTGAGCATTTGGGCGGAGTGAAGCGTAGCCGTATGCTCGCCGTTATGTGACCCGAAGGGCAAGGTTGCCAAGCAACCGCAGAGTTCCGAACACTGCTTTTGTTAGGAATCAATATAACCAGCTTCTATATTCTACTGTTGCGTCCTTCATATCCTCATATAACCAAACCATTCGATCCGCAAACCACAACTTGCTGATAAGAATAACAACCCCACCGAGAACTGTTGGCCATATTTCCAATACGAATAATCCCCAGATAAATGGAATGGCACCAATTGCGCTTATCGCCGACAAAATATTAGGCATAAAAAGATGATGTTTCGGCACCGGAACCTTTTTCCTATTCATCCAGACCCATTCGCCAAGGACTACTTTTGATGCCCAATTATTGGTGCTTTTCGGTTCGGGAAAGATTCGCGGGTTAAACCATACCCACAAAAGCACGATAATAATTGGAACAAGAGACCACCATCCAAGCCAGACCCTGCTCCAGAATGCTAAACCGATAAGAGGAACCATAGAAGAGCGAGAGTAACCGCTCCAGGGATTAGCATGACGCCGCCGTGTTTTCTCATCCATTCGAAATAGGTTTGCTATTTTTCTTTCAAGCGTCATGTTTTACCTGC
>CAZZAC010000012.1:0-28749 GCA_964652095.1 uncultured Dehalococcoidales bacterium
CCCATTCCCTCATAGGCTATCCCGATGGGACTGTTTTCATCAACGTAAGCGGCAACTCCGGCATGGCCACTGCTGGGAGCGGTGATGTCCTGACGGGAACCATCGCCGCCATGCATGGTCTGGGATTAGCCCTTGAGGATGCGGTAAGGATGGGCGTGTTCATCCATGGATTTTCCGGCGATGTTGCTGCTGTAGATAAAGGTGAGGACGGGATAACAGCACAGGACATACTGGACTATCTCCCCGAAACAATGAAGCTTTATAGAGATAACTTTGCCGAAATTTCGGAAAACCTTTATGAAAGCATTTTCCTGGTATAGGAGGCTACCAGAAATTCTTCTACTCGCAGAGGATGTCTTATGAGAAGGGGATTCTCTTTCGAGCAAGTTTTGCTTTATAGGAGGGAGCATGAACGGGAATTGTTCAAAATGGCAGCAATGTGAGGCATTTAAGGGGATTATTAAATGCTTTGGCTGCAGCTATCAGCACTTTGAGCCGCTTCTAAAGGCTCACGCGAATAGGGGATTCCTTAAAGATGTGGGAGACAAGCTCTTTGACGCGAGCTCAAAAAGAACAGGGCAAGGGGGTAGGATGGATAAACCAATAAGAGAAGCAATAGCTCGGTCGTTCATAAAGGAGCTGGAGGAATTTAAAATTAGAGAACTTACTAATAAAGAACTTAAAGGGCAGATCGTTAGTATTGGAGAGGAACTCAAGGTCAAAAGTGATGGTGCATTCGAAGTTCAAACTCGAGATAAAACTGTGTATATCTTCTACGAAGTAAAGGGTGCTGGTGATAACTCCAATGACATATTGTCGGCTATTACGGCAGCCCAATTAGTGAAGGAGATGCCCAAATTTAAAGATTCTCTCTATTACTATATTGGCGTGAGCTCAAGCAGAAATAAGAGCGGTTTCACTAGGAAATCCCTTGGTAAGGGAATTAAGCCTTATATTGACTGGGCAGAAAGCAAAGGGTTCCTATGGTTTTATGGCATAGTCGAGATTGATGAGCTTTTGACACATATTAGGAAAAAGCTGGCAAGCTGGCAACCCTAGTTTCCGATTGCCTTAGTACAAAAATAAGGAAGGTGGAAAAATGAAGGCGATGGTGCTCAAGAAGCTCTCTTCGGTCGAAGAAAGACCTCTGGAACTTGTGAATTTGCCCGAACCTATTCCCGGGCGTGGTCAAATTCAGGTCAAGGTTTCTGCCTGTGGAGTCTGTCACACTGAGCTTGATGAAATTGAAGGCCGGGCTTCTCCCTCCATATTTCCCATGATTTTGGGTCATGAAATTGTTGGCAGGGTGGAAAGCTTGGGGCCGGCGGCAAGCAAATTCAAAAAAGGCGATAGAGTGGGAATTGCCTGGATTAATTGGGCTTGTGGTCGTTGTTCATTTTGTCTCAAAGGCGAGGAAAACCTCTGTGACAAGGCAAAATGGACAGGGAAGGATGCCCATGGAGGCTATGCCCAATATACCGTAGTATCAGAGGACTTTGCCTATCCCATTCCCGAAAGGTTTACCGATGTGAAGGCTGCTCCGCTTTTATGTGCTGGGGTGATTGGCTACCGCGCCTTAAGACTCTCAGGGATGGAAGATGGCAGAGTGCTTGGACTTTATGGCTTTGGAGCCTCCGCCCATATTGTCATCCAGATTGCCAAGTATAAATATCCCGATGGCAAGGTTTTCGTCTTTACTCGACCCAATCAGAAAGAGCACCAGGATTTAGCCAGGAAATTGGGAGCGGACTGGATTGGAGCGACGGGCGATACTCCCCCGGAAAAGCTCAACTGCGCCATCGACTTTACTCCTGTGGGAGAGCCGGTGCGCGAAGCTTTAAGAAATCTACAAAAGGGGGGAAGGGTGGTCGTAAATGCCATTCGCAAGACGACGCCTATTCCGGAATTAGACTACACCGAGCATCTCTGGTATGAGAAGGAAGTGAAAAGTGTGGCTAACGTGACCAGAAGGGATGCTCAAGAATTTCTTCCCTTGGCTGCCGAAATTCCTATTGTGCCTGAAACCCAGGAATTTAGGTTGGAAGAGGCAAACGAAGCCTTAATTCTGCTCAAGGAAGGAAAAATCCGTGGGGCAGGAGTCCTGAAGATGACCGAATAAAAAAGAAGCTAACTTGAATGCTAGTGATTTGCAGAAATGGTGACACAAAAGTTATTGCGAGGCACGGTAGTGCCGAAGCAATCTCGTCGAGGGGCAGTGAGATTGCCGCGCTTCGCTCGCAATGACAAGAAAGGAGAGACTCGCAATGATAGGAAGGAGGGCTCAGGATGATACGAGATTTAGTATTAAAGAACAGGAGCTACCGGCGGTTTTATGAAGAAGTTGACATAAAACTTGAGACCTTAAAAGAACTTGTTGACCTTGCCCGGCTCTCAGCATCGGCAATGAATGCACAACCGCTTAAATATATCCTTTCCTGCGACCCTCAAAAGAATTCACTGATATTTCCACATCTGACATTGGGCGCATATCTCACGAGCTGGGCTGGTCCCGCTGAAGGGGAAAGACCATCGGCATACATCATCATTCTCGGGGACACAGAGATAAGCCGGTTTTTGGACTACGACGCCGGGATAGCGGCACAAAGTATCATGCTGGGGGCGACTGAGAAGGGTTTAGGTGGCTGTATCATCGCTAATATACAAAAGGAAGGACTGCGTAAAGCTTTGAAGATACCACCACGATATGAGATACTACTTGTCTTGGCTCTGGGCAAGCCTAAAGAAAAGGTAGTGATAGAAACGGTTGGGCCCAGCGGAGATACCAAGTACTGGCGTGACAGCAAGAGTGTGCATCATGTACCGAAGCGACATCTGGATGATATAATCATCGGATAAATATAAGCTAAAGGGAAGGCAATAGTAGTATGCCGCGCTATTTTATTTGGACCATCGGCTGCCAGATGAATAAGGCAGAATCCCAGCAAATAGCTGGCTACTTAAATTCTGCTGGCTATCAGGCAGCGACTTCTTTTTCCCATGCCGATTTAGTGGTTCTCAATACATGCGTGGTAAGACAAAGCGCTGAGAATAAGGTTTTAGGCACCCTGGGTTTATTGAAAGGCCTGAAAAATAAACATCCCAATCTCCAGATACTTGTTACCGGATGTTTGGTCGATTCCGACACCCAAGAGTTGAAGAGACGATTTCCTCACGTTGACTTACTATTTAAGTCTGGTGATTACCCTGAGCTAATTGCCTGGGGGCAAAAGCAAGGCATACCTATTGAGCAGAGATTGCTTCGCTACGCTCGCAATGACACCTGGATGGCGCCCTCGCCATGCGCTTTTATCCCCATCATCCAGGGCTGTGATAATTTTTGCTCATATTGCATTGTCCCCTACAGGAGGGGAAGGGAGGTGAGTCGCCCTGTGGGGGAAATAGTCTGTGAAGTGGAGGAGCTAGTAAAGCGAGGCATAAAAGAGGTAACCTTGCTGGGGCAGAATGTTGATTCTTACGGACATGATTTGCCCGGGCATCCCGACCTTGCTGATTTGCTGAACGGATTAAGCAGCATAGATGACCTTGTCAGGATTCGCTTTCTGACAAATCATCCCAAGGATATAAGCCTGAAGCTCATTGAGGCTGTAGCTTCTCTAAACAAAGTTTGTGAGCATCTGGAGCTGCCTGTTCAAGCTGGTAATGATGATATACTTAGGGCTATGAGGCGAGGGTATACCGTGGAACGATATAGAGAACTTGTTCACACCATTCGCTGCAAGATCCCTCAAATATCTCTGAGCACAGATATAATCGTTGGCTTTCCTGGAGAAACAGAGGAGCAATTTGAGCACAGCCTATCTCTGGTCAAGGAGATGAGGTTTGATGTTGTTCATGTGGCAGCTTATTCTCCTCGCCCTGGCACCATTGCCTGGCGGGAATATCAAGACAACATTCCTTCGGAGGTTAAGAAGGAAAGGCTCCATAAGATTGAAGAGCTTCAAGCGGCTATAGCTAGCGAGATTAACTCACAACTTCAAAGCAGGCAGGTGGAGGTGTTGGTAGAAGGCAGGAAGAAGGGGAAATGGTTTGGGCGCACCCGGAGCAATAAGCTGGTTTTCTTTGAAGATGCTGGCGACTGGCTGGGTCAATTAGCGAGAGTGCAGATTGGGAAAACAAGTCCCTGGTCGCTGGGAGGCGAAGTTAAAAAATAATTAATTAAAGGAGGGTATATGGAAAGTCTAGGAACATGGGGAATGGTTATCTTTTTGGTAGCAATTTTTGCCGTTATGTATTTCTTGATGATCAGGCCGAGGCAAAAGCAACAAAAAGAACACGAGGAAATGACGAAGGAACTAAGAGCGGGAGACAGGGTGATTATAGCTGGCGGGATTTATGGGCAAATTGAAAGGCTTGGTGAAGATACTGCAATTCTGAAAATAGAGTCAGGAGCAACAATGAAGGTTGCTAGAAACAGTATACTTGGCAAACAAGAAGTTGAGGAAAGTGGTAAGGAAATATTCTGACGTGTATGCCTGAAGAATTTTCTCTGGGTCGCCTTTTTTCTCCCAGCAGTGTTGCTATTGTAGGGGCTTCTTTAAACCCTTTTTCCGGGGGATACCAATTCACGCGTTTTCTTATAGACCATGGCTTCCAGGGCAAACTTTATCTGGTGAACCCAAAATTAACTGAGGTTCTTGGGCTTAAAGTCTATCCCAGGCTAACAGAAATCCCGGAGTCTAACCTGGACTATGTAATCTCCTGCATACCTGCCGGAGGCGTGTTGTCTTTGCTTGAGGATTGTGGCAAGAAAAATGTCAAGCTTGTCCACCTATTTACAGCCAGGCTGAAAGAGACAGGAAGAGATAAAGAGACAAAGCTTCAATTTGAAATCCTGGAAAAAGCGAGAAAGCTGGGCATTAGAATTCTCGGGCCAAATTGTATGGGAATCTATTATCCAAAGTTAGGGTTGTCTTTTAATCACGAGCTGCCCAGAGAAAGTGGACCGGTGGGAGGGTTTTTTCAAAGTGGTGGGGGAGCCGGGGAATTTGTCCGCTACGCTGCTTTAAGAGGAGTCCGGTTCAGTAAAATCATAAGCTATGGTAATGCCTCAGACATTGACGAGACCGAGTTATTAAATTATTTTACCTCTGATAGTGAAACAAAGGTAATTGCTTCCTATATTGAGGGAGTTAAAGATGGCGGGAAATTTGTTGAGGCATTGGCACTGGCTACGAAAAAGAAGCCAGTCATAATTCTCAAGGGGGGAAGGGGTAGAACAGGGGCAAAATTAGCGCTCTCTCATACTGCATCGCTAACTGGCTCTATCAATGTGTGGAAAGCAGCGCTAAAGCAATGTGGGGCCATTATGGTCAGTAATTTTCAAGAGCTAATAGACCAGGTTGTCGCATTTACCTTTTTGCCGCCTATCACCGGCAGGAGGGTAATCGTTGCTGGGGGTGGGGGTGGAAAGAGCATGGTCTCGGCTGATGTCTGGGAAGAAGAAGGCTTTGAGTTACCAGGCTTATCTGCGGAGTTTAGAAAGAAGCTTAAAGAGAAAGTCCCCGAACTCTGGGATTGGGTCAGAAATCCTATAGATGCCTCTCTTTTTCAAGGCACACCTGTGGTGGATATAAACTTACTGGAGTGGCTTAGTAATGAAGACGGATCTGATATTTTGGTTGCCAATTTGACTCAGGATGACCCTTTGCCCAATGATATATGGGAAAAAGTACTGGCAGCAAACTTTTTGAACAACACGATGGCAATTAAGAAAAATGGTAAGCCTGTAGTCTGTGTTATTGAAACGGGAGAAATTGGTCTGGCGGAGATGGAAAGCTGGAAATGGAGGGCCATTGCTGAGACGAGAAGGCAAATCATCGACCAAGGTTTAGCTGTTTTCCCTTCTCTGGAGAGGGCAGCAAGAGCAACAAGGAGATTAGTAAATTACTGGGCATGGCGGGAAAGTGAAAACTAATCATTGTGACTATATTATAGTTGGCAGTGGCATTGCTGGACTTTATATTGCCTTGCTTGCTATAGAACGGGGCAGTGTTCTTGTCCTGACTAAGGGAAATATAGATGACTGCAACACCAAATATGCGCAAGGGGGCATTGCTGTGGCCATGGGCAAGGATGATTCTCCCGAGCTCCATTTCAAGGACACCGTGGCTGCCGGAGATGGCCTGTGCGATTCCGAGGCAGCGCGCATTTTGACTGATGAGGCTGCTGATTGCACCGCTGATTTAATCAAATTTGGAGTGCCTTTTGACACTTTGGACGGTGAAATTACCTTGACCAGAGAGGCAGCCCATAGTGTGCCCCGCGTTATGCATGCCGGCGGAGATGCTACCGGGGAGCATATCGAGGTTACCTTAAGTCGCCAGGTGCGCTCTACTCCTATCAAAGTCTTGGAAAATTGCCTGGCTAGCGAAATTTTAGTCCAGAATGGCAAGGTAATTGGCGTGAGAGCTCTCGATTGCCGCACTGGCTCTGTGGAAGAGTATCACTGCCAATTTCTCATCTTAGCCACTGGTGGTGCTGGGAAGTTGTTTAAATATACCACTAACTCCGATGTAGTCACTGGCGATGGGATAGCTTTAGCTTTTGAAGCCGGTGCCGAAATATGCGATATAGAATTTTTCCAATTTCATCCCACTGTTCTTCGCCTGCCGGGAGTAGCTCCTTTCCTCATCTCTGAAGCAGTCAGAGGGGAGGGTGGCATACTTAAAAATGTGGAAGGTCATCGTTTCATGCCGGATTATGCTGCTGAGGCCGAGCTGGCGACTAGAGATATAGTAGCTCGCAGCATTGTCTATGAGATGAAGAAAACTCACAGCGATAGAGTTTTTCTGGACGTTACTCATTTGCCATCTCGATTAATTACCACCCGCTTTCCCCACATATATCGCTTTTGTCGGGACCATGGCCTGGATATCACCAAGGGGCTTATCCCTGTAGCCCCAGCCGCCCATTACCTTATGGGAGGGGTGAAGGTCAATATTTGGGGAGAGACAAATATTCCAGGGTTATTTGCTGCTGGCGAGACTGCCTGCACTGGAGTGCACGGCGCTAACAGGCTGGCATCAAATTCCCTGCTTGAGTCAGTTGTTTTCAGCAAGAGGGTGGTGCAGAGGACTGAAATGACTGCCCCTCCTCGTCATTGCGAGGAGCGGAGCGACGAAGCAATCTCCTATTGCCTCCCTGATAGAGAGGTGCTGCCCAAGGTACCACGCCTTAATCTGCCCAACCTGCAGTCCCTTATGTGGGATAAAGTAGGAATCATTCGTTCTGGCAAGAGCCTCAAAGAGGCGGCAGGCATTTTGGCCACCTGGGAAAGCCTCCTGTCTCAACCCAGTGACCGCCCTTCCTATGAACTAAATAATTTGATATTATGTGCCCGGCTCGTGACTGAAGCCGCTTTGCTCCGCGAAGAAAGTCGTGGCGCTCACTTCCGCACAGATTTCCCACAAACTTCGCCAGAATGGCAGCGGCACAGCGTTTTTAGAAAAAATGTCATCAGGTAAGCCCGAGATTGAAGAAATTATCGGCCGCGCCTTAGCTGAGGACCTTGGTAAGGGCGATGTTACTACTGAGGCCTTAATATCCGGCGACCAGCGAGGGACTGGCTTTATTGTGGCTAAGAAGGAAGGCATCCTGGCTGGTATAAACGTAGCTAAACAGGTTTTCCATCTGGTTGATCCAGAGGTAAAGGTGGATGTTCTTCTAGAAGATGGGGCTAGGGTTAAGCCAGGCGGTAAAGTAGCTAAAGTGTCAGGCAGCATTGCCAGCATTCTCAAGGCGGAGAGGATAGCCCTGAATTTTCTCCAGCGCTTGAGCGGGATTGCCTCGGAGACCAATCGTTACGTGGAAAGAGTGGAAGGGTTGCCGGTGCGCATTATGGATACCAGAAAAACCACCCCGGGCTTGAGGTCGCTGGAAAAGTATGCCGTCAGGGTAGGTGGTGGTGAGAATCACCGTATGAATTTAGGCGATGGCATACTCATTAAGGATAATCATCTGGCGGCGCTCCGCAGCCAGGGATTGAATATCAAAGAGATTATAGCCAAAGCGAGGCAAAATGTTCCGCAGCGGCTGCCAGTCGAGGTGGAGGTCGGGGCCGTGTCAGAAGCTTTAGAAGCCGTGGAAGCTGGGGCAAATATCGTCATGCTTGACAATATGAATCTCGAGGATATGCGTAAGGCGGTGAAATCTATTCATGGCCGTGCTTTAATCGAAGCCTCGGGTGGAATTACGCTGGGCAATGTTCGGGCTGTAGCTGAAACCGGCGTTGATTTTATTTCCATTGGCGCCCTTACCCACTCCGCCACGGCTTTAGACATCAGCCTTGAGCTTGAAACTCAATGACTGAAGGGTCATAGGCAACTATTATTTAAACATTAGCGGGTGCTCTTCTCAGCAATAACTAGATATCGGTCTGGGCCATCCTCGAAGTGGGTTATCTTCAACCCCGCCTGCTTTATCAGCTCTCAAAAGACAAATCCAAAGCCGCCTGCGATAACTCGCGGGTGTAGGCATGGCCCGGCGAAGTGATAATTTTTGTGGCAGGTCCTTGTTCTACGATCTTCCCATCCTTCATTACTGCTATCCTATCACTAATTTTTCTTGCCACCGCAATGTCATGAGTGATGAAAAGCAAGCTTAACCCTCGTTGCTCTTGTAGTTTAAGCAATAACTTCAAAATCTTGGCTTGCAGGCTGGAATCCAAAAAAGCCACAGGCTCATCAGCAATAAGCAACCTTGGTTCTAAAACTAAAGCCCGAGCAATGGTCACTCTTTGCATTTCCCCACCACTGAGGTGGTGGGGGTATTCATTTAAGAAAGCCTCAGAATCAGGCAATTCAACTTCTCTCAAGACTTGCCTGACCAGGCGGTCCCGCTCCTCATTTGTTCCAATCTCCTGGATATTCAGCGGCTCCCTCACTAATTCCAGCACAGAGAGGCGATGGCTCAACGATTCTCCGGGGTTTTGGAAAATCATCTGCACCTGTCGGTAAAAATCCTTTCCTCTATTACTAACCAGGCTATCCTCGAGATAGATTTCGCCTTCAGTAGGCTCGATAAGTCCCATAATTAGCTTTGCCAGAGTAGTTTTGCCCGAGCCACTCTCACCCACTAAAGCCAGTGTTTCACCCCCCTCAATAGTTATGTTGACTGCATCCACGGCTAAAAGGGAGTCGAAACGTTTGCTCAAATTTTTGGTTGACAGCAAAGGAATGATGCCTCCTCGATGACAAGCAATATATCTTCCCTGAATTAGCCTCAGGGGAGGTACTTCTCTTTGACAGATTTCTATGGCTTGAGTGCAGCGAGGATGAAAGGCACATCCGCTTACTGAGCGGTTCATAACTCCTTTTATTCCCTGTAAATCTTTTCCTGTGGTCATATCGGGATAACATCGAATTAGCCCCCGGGTGTAGGGATGCCGTGGCCGAGAAAGAACCTCACCTGATAAACCAAGTTCTACAATTCTTCCTGCGTATAAAATGGCAAATTTGTCAGCAAGCTTGGCTGCAGTAGAAATGTCGTGAGTCGTTACAATGAAGCTACAGTCTTGATTGGTATGCTTAAGCAATTCAATTACCTCAGCCCGGGCTGGAGCATCTAAGGAAGATATTGGCTCATCAAGAATTAGAAGCTCAGGCTGATTGGCTGAAGCTATGGCAAGTAACACTCTTTGCTGTTCTCCTCCGCTCAATTGGTGAGGGTAGGCAGAAAACCGATTTACTGGAATCCCAAAGCTACTTAGCAATATTGATGCCTGTTTTCTGGCTTCTCGCCGATTTTTCAATTTGTGCTCTGTTATAGGCTCAGCTACCTGATTCAGAATGGTATGAACTGGGTTTAGCGTGTTATTGGCATTTTGAGGTGCCCAGGCTATCCGATTGCCTCTTAGCTCGGTGATTGCCTCCTCAGGAAGGGAAAGTAAGTCCAGCCCATTAAACAAAATTTTCCCTTTGACGCTGCCATCCACTAACCGCATCAGGCTCAAGGCAAGGGTGGTCTTCCCAGCACCAGACTCACCAATGATAGCCAAAGATTCCCCATCTTTGAGCTCGAGGTCAATTCCATTGAGGATTTTCTTTTCGCCGTAACTCACTTCTAGGGCTTCTAGCTTAAGCATTTGCTTCACTCCTCAATCTTGGGTCCAGAGCTCCCTCCAGAGTATGACCAATGCCAGTAACCGAAAGGATGGTTAGAGACAAAGCTACCCCAGGAGGAATCAACCACCATCGCCATACATTAAGGTAACAAAAGTCAAGGGCCTCGTGCATCATCATCCCCCAACTGACTGTCGTTGGGTCAGCTATGCCAAGAAAAGCCAGCCCAGCTTCCATGAAAATAGCTCTTCTTACGCCGTAAATGAACCCCATCAGTAAAATAGGAACAAGGTCAGGCAAAATATGTCGGAATATTAGATATAGATTGCTTGCCCCAAAAGACCGAGCCGCTGAAATGTGCCCCAGCTCTTTTAGGGAGAGAGCTTGAGCTCGTATTGTTCTAGCTCCATCCTGCCAACCTAACAACGCAAGGAGCAAAATCAGTACCAAGAGATTAGGCTTGAGATATGCTGCTACCAAAATGATGACGATAATGGCGGGGATGACAATGAAGGCATCTACAATCCTCATAACTATCTTGTCGTATAAGCCACCCGCCAGAGCTGCCGAAGTGCCGATAATAGCACTCAAGATGATAGCCAGAAGGGCTGCTAAAAAACCAACCAGCAAGGAGGTCCGGGCGCCATAGATGAGCTGGCTTAAGATGTCCTGCCCCACGTGGTTTGTGCCCAGCCAATGGTTGAAAGAAGGAGGCTCAAAAGCGAAGGGAGTTTGGGTATTCGGCTGGTATGGTGTCAGCAAAGGACCAAATATGGCTATGATTAGCAGAAGCAAAAGCATGCCTATTCCAAACATAGCAAACTTACTGTGCCTTATTTCTTGTTTAGGATTAATGTGCATAACGAATCCTCGGGTCGAGTTTAGAATAACTTAAATCCACCAGGAAATTAGCTATAAGGACGGAAACAGCCACAATCAGAAGCACACCTTGAAGAATGGGGTAATCTCGGGCCAGCAGTGCTTCGTAGGTCAGGTATCCTAGTCCAGGATAAGCGAAGACGATCTCGACAAAAATCGCACCTGTAACCATCCGGCCCAGTTGTATCCCCGTTCGAGTAATTACTGGAAGCAAGGCGTTTCTCCCGGCATGTTTGTATCTTACTGCCCGATCAGGTAGTCCTTTGGCTTTCGCCATGAGTATGTAGGGATTTTTCAGCACAGTGACCATAGTATTTCTGGTCAGTAGATAACTTGCTCCAATATGGCACAAAGTCAGGGCAGTTAGTGGTAAGAAGAGATGATGAAGAACGTCCAGCACCAGGGCAGCTCCGGACAGTCCTGAATAAGGGGTAATTGCCCCTGATAATGGAAAAATCCCCCAAGTCACGCCAAACCCGATGAGAAGCAAAATCCCCAGGAAGAAATCGGGAAAGCCGCTGACTGTCATAAGACTGGTGAGCAGAGATTTATCTCGGCGGCTGCCTCGCCTCCAGCCTGATTCGATGCCGAGAACAATGCCTAAAAGAGTAGAGATGATGAGTGCCGTGCCTACCAGAAGCAATGTCCAGGGAAGCCTCCCGAGGACTACTGATGACACCGGCGAATTGTAATAGTAAGAATGGCCCAGGTCTCCTTGAACCAGTGCCAGCAGGTAAGCACCAAACTGTTGCCACAGGGGTTGGTCCAAAGCAAAGCGCTCTACGAGATGAGCTTTGAGCTCCGGCGTCATGGCAATCAGTGCCTCGTTACCGTAGATTGCCATCAGTGGATCTCCCGGCATCATCCTGGGCAGTAAAAAGTTCAGCGCTAGAATGAGCAAGAAGGCTATAGCATAAGTGATAGTGTTTCGCTTGGTGAACATTCCGTTATAGTCTCCCTGAGATTACGGGGTTTCTTTGCTGTCACCATCTGTAATTAAACCCTCGGCAAACTCTCTTTCTATTTGGAGCATCCAGTCAGCCCTCTTTACATTGTCGGCATGGTAGTAGCTGGGGATATAAGGCTTAATGTCTATCAACGGGCTGCCATCAAGGGCATCCAGTCCTTGCACCTTCAGCACATTCTCTTTGCATTTCACTAATCGCACCACTGTGGCACAAATGGTATTAGGCCGTGCCGGGCTGCAGGTAGCGAAAATACCTACCAGCGGTAAATCCTTTCTCCCCATCGGGTGAGCCTTGATGATGGAGCGACCCTCGGGGGCAACACGATGTGCCCAATAAAGAACCAGAAGGTGGGAGAAATCTTCTATACCATCAAGAATACCAGCGAGGCTGCTATCGATCACCAGCTCAGATATTACCTCCCGGCTATCGCCTATCCCCGCCTTTCGCGGCCGCCACTCTAGATCGCCGGACTCAGCCACCAGACTCGGCTCCTTCAATGGGCTTCTCACTACCCCTACTGGCCTTAGCAACATCTCAGGTAAGCCTTTGCCATTCTGTACTTTTTCTGGTGATTCCACTTCACCGTCTCCTCTCTGTGCTAGAAGAGCGTCTACTTCCCCTTTGATGGTTCTGTAAACTTTGTCCTCCAGGTCGTTCGAGGGCAGCCTCTTCTCCTTTCGGATGCCAAGCAGTGAGGTAAGCTCGATATAGTGGTCCACCGTCATTCCCTCCCTCTTGATTAGCTTGGCACCGCACTGGACACCACAGGCATCAATCAGGATTCGTTTCTCTGATTTTCCCGTAATTTCCTTAAGCTTCCACGGTACTATTACAGCGGGAAGACATCCTATCTTGACATCATCTGGGTTTTCCTCCCATATCCTGATACAAGCTCTTGAAGCAGCGACGCCTGTTGCACATCCACCATAGCAAGTAAAAACCAAGAGCCTATGGGGTAAGCCAGCTATTTCTGATTGCACCTGCATATCATCTGCTTGCACTTTACAGTTCACCTCTCTTCACTTCTACTGTTTCACGAAAGACATTCTGTTCAAGGGGATGGGTACACCACTGGCAACGCCGTCCTTGGTGTAGAACAGATCCACGCGGCCGTCGTGGGCCAAGTACCACTTAGGATAGTAGAGAGTGAGTGCTGGCAGATCCTCGGCATAAATCTCCTGAATCTGGAATACCAGGTCTTTCCTCTTCTCAGCATCCATCTCAGTTAGCTGTGCCTCAAGAAGCTGGTTCAACTTCTCGTTTGATGTGTAGCGGGCACTGTTGAAGCCCTCGTCCATAATCACCCTTTTAAGGAAAGACGGTTCGTAGAGACCTCCATGCCCGTAGATAGATAGGTCAAAATCCCAGGCTCCTACTTTGGAGTCAACCGTCTTGGCTTCCATAGTTGTGAAGTCTATCTTTATGCCCACTGCTTCCAGTTGCTGCTTGATGAACTGCCCGACTTCCTGGTAGTCAGCCGCAGCTATGAGTTCCAGCTCCAGTACCTTATCGTCTTTGGTGAAATAGCCATCCTTCAGCTCGTAGCCAAGCCCTTCCAGAATCTCTCTTGCCTCGGCAGGGTCGTACTCGTATTGCGGAGTGTCAGGGTTGTACCAGTCGCTGGTAGGTGGCATCATCCCCAGGCTACCCGCTATGGCATAGCCTCGCTGGGTAATCTGCACTAGGGACTCCCGGTCTATAGCGTAGGCTAGCGCCTGCCGGAACTGCTTGGAAGATAAAGGCTCTTTCTGATGGTTTATCATCATCTTGGCGTTCCAGGCAACCGGTGCCGTAATTACGGTAAGGCCTGCCTCTTCCATTTCAGAGACGACTTCGGGGGGTACGTCACCAGCATCTACTGAGCCTTCCTTCAGCGCCGCCGGAATCATCTCGGCACTTATTTTGACGAACTTAATTTCGTCCACGACAGGTTTTCCCAAATAGTAATCGCCATATGCCTTGTAGAGATAGGTGCCATGCTCCTTACTGTAGTCTGTTAATGTATAAGGTCCAGTCCCAATGACAGCCTCCGGTCCTGTTAGGCTCGTGGGATCATCCACGCCCTCCCAGATATGCTTGGGAATGATAGGCAGGGTTCCCGCTACATCATTCAAGAAAGGAGCATAAAGCTGTTCCAGGTATAGTTTTACGGTGTAGTTATCAACTGCTATTGCATCTCTTACCCCGCTGGGACCTATCAATGTGACGAAGGGATTAGGGTGGGTCTTCACATAATTAATGGTGAAAACGACATCCTCGGCGGTGAAGTTGGTGCCATCATGCCAGGTGACGTCGTTACGTAGTTTAAATATATAGGCATTTTCTTCTGCAACGTATTCCCACTCCTCAGCTAGCTGTGGGACAAAGCCAGAGGAATCTTTCCAGACGAGGGTTTCAGAGATAAAACTCATGCGGATGTATCCCGGCCCCCGGGCGTAATAAAGGTAGGGAGATGGGTAGCCCCAGTCTCCCGTAGAATCTGCTATAGTATAGGAAGTAGACTCCGATGGCTGCCCCCTTCCGCCGTAAACGATAACCAATAAACAGCATACCAAGGCTAAGGGTAACAGGATGAGGAGCGCTTTCCGAAGTGATATTCGCGTTTTCAACTGTGGCATCTTAATTCTCCTTTCTGTCTAAAGATATGCCATCTCCAGCGAGTTGGTTGTATTCTCGCCCGGAACAGGGTATGCACACAGGTCGGCCGTTTTGTACTCCAGCCCTAGGTTCCATAACATTCTCCCCACAGATGCTGCACTTCACACTGGCAAAGATGCGTGAATAGGCTGGAACCTGAATGGTCGTTCGTTTGACATTAAAAAGCTCATCATCGGGAATGTCTAACATCTTGAAACCAATTCGACGCCAATTCTCTCTCAGTCTTCGTTGGTCTTCATTTGTCCCCTTGCGCTCAATCACCACTTTCTGGAACAAGCGTTGAGCTTTGGGTTCGCGTTCTTCCAACAACCTACTAATGTCCTTAACTGACACCCTGACTGCTTCTCCATTCCTTTTGGCTAGAGTGAAGGCAGTCTTGCCGTAGTCGCGGTAGATAAGTGCATTATTCCCAAAGCTGCAACCAGTAACGAATTGAACGCCATCGCTGAAACAATTGTTAGTCTCTATGATGGCGATTACTTCCTCCATGCCAGTAGAACTGACACCCAGTTCATTCACTGCCTGAACGGCAGCCTTTACTCCCATGGCCAGAAAAGGACAAAAATGCCCGTGTAACTCTCCTGCTTTTGCTAGTAACTTGGGCAAATCTCGCACTTTTATGGCGTCCTCAATGACATATCTTGGATTCTGCATAAACCTATCTTCCAAATTGTTCTTACCTCCTTTCAGTATTCCTTGCATGTGCAACTAATTGCAGTATTAAGGTAAAAAAATAATATCTACAGGCTATTAAGGCATAGAATCTCTGACGCACCAATTTTGTATGCATTGGAACACATTACCCCTTGAATATGTTGCAGTTAAATGCTGTTGCAATAAATTGCAACACAAAACAAAAAATTTGTCAATATTTTAAAGGCGCTTTAAGTGCGCCACATGACTTAAGGCGACTGATGACGCGACCAACTGCAGAAGTAGGCAAATGAGTGACGTCTCTCAGCTTGCTTGAATGATGTCAATGAAGTAAGATAGATATTGGTTTCATAGCAATAGCATAGGAGCACTTTATGACCCGAAGCTCAGCAAAACAGCCCCAACCTGGTACAACCCTGGTTACCGAGGAATGGTTATTGCAAACCCTGGAGCGTGTGAAATCGGGTGAATTATCTCCTCTCCAAGCCGTGGAGGAATTGAGCGTCCTTCCCTATAAAGAGTTAGCCTATGCCAAACCTGACCATCACCGTAGCCTGCGCCTCGGCTTTCCCGAGGTAATCTTTGGACAAGGCAAGACTGTGGAACAGATAGTAACTATCGCTGAGGGGCTTGCTGCCCATTCTGAGCGACTGCTGATAACAAGAGTGAGCCAGGAGACTTTTAGTGCCGTCAAGGAAAAAATACCGGATGTAACTTATAACTCGCTATCGAGGAGTATTCTTCTTAACCGGAAACGGACCACTCCACGTCCAGGGATTACCGTTGTCACGGGCGGTACTGCTGACATCCCGGTGGCTGAGGAAGCGGCTGTAACCGCCGAGCTGATGGGGAACAAAGTGGAAAGGGTCCATGATGTTGGCGTGGCGGGTATTCACCGGTTATTAGACAAGCTGCCCCAGTTGCGCAAGGCAAGGGTAATAATCGCTGTAGCCGGTATGGAGGGAGCCTTACCCAGTGTTATCGGTGGGCTTGTTCCAATCCCCATAATCGCTGTGCCAACCAGTGTTGGTTACGGGGCCAGCTTTGCTGGTCTGGCGCCACTTTTAACCATGCTCAATAGCTGTGCTCCTGGTGTGGCTGTGGTTAACATTGACAACGGCTTCGGTGCCGGTTATATCGCCGGACTGATTAATCGTGGCTCGAAAGCCCAAAGTGAAGGCTGAAGAGAAGCTGAAGCGCTTGAAAGAGACCCTCACGGAGATGGGGTCGGTGCTTATTGCCTATTCCGGCGGCGTTGACAGCACTTTCCTAGCTTCTGTTGCCAGTGAGGTGCTTGGACAGTGTGCTATGGTTGTCTTTGCTCATTCACCAATTTATCCGCCCTGTGAATGCGAGGACGCAGAAACTCTCGCTAGAAAGCTCGGCTTTCGATTTACCACGATTGAAACTAACGAACTGGAAAACACACAGTTTGTTGCTAACTCACCTGACCGCTGCTATTACTGCAAGCAAGAACTGTTTCAACAGCTACGGAAGATTGCTTCCGCTGAGGGTTTAGACTGGATTGCTGATGGCTCCAATTATGATGACCTTGGTGATTACCGCCCCGGCAGAAAAGCCTTAGCCGAGTTGGGCATTCGCAGCCCTCTCTGCGAAGTCGAACTGACCAAGGAAGAAGTTCGAAGACTATCTAAGAAGAGGGGACTACCAACCTGGGACAAGCCGGCATCACCTTGCCTGGCTTCACGCATCCCCTACGGCACTCCTGTTACCCGGGATACTCTCCGCAGGATAGCTGATGGAGAGCGGTATCTGCGAAATCTTGGCATACGTGAGTGCCGCTTACGCCATCATGAAAACATTGCCCGCATCGAGGTTAACGGAAAAGGCATGTCGTTACTCCTGAACAGTCAGATACGCCAGGACTTGGTGAAACAAATAAAAGCCCTGGGTTATACCTATGTCACCCTCGACCTTGGCGGATACAGGAGCGGCAGCTTAAATGAAGAACTTATCAGGGATGTTGAGGAAAGGAAGTAACATGGCAAAGGTAGCTTATTTTGATTGTTTCTCGGGCTGCAGCGGCGACATGATTCTGGGCGCTCTGGTTGATGCCGGGCTTCCCCTAAAGATGCTGGAAAAGGGATTAGGCAGCCTTGCTATTCATGGCTACAAGCTTTCCGCAGAAAAGGTGAAACGCTCCACAATTACTGCAACCAAGTTCACGGTGACAATGAATGAGACCGAAGCCCAGCCAGAGCGTTCACTTAAGGATATATTTAGGCTCATCAAAGCTAGTAAGCTTCCCGAAAAGGTAAAGAATACAGCAAGCGCTATTTTTCAACGCCTGGGGGAGGCTGAGTCCAGAATCCATGACGTCCCTCTGGAAAAGGTCCATTTTCATGAGATAGGAGCAGTTGATTCCATTATAGATATTGTAGGAGTGGCGTTCGGACTTGACGCCCTCAAGATAGAGCGTTTTTACTCGTCTCCGCTACCTCTGGGGAGCGGCAGTATTTCGACAGCACACGGCATCTTGCCTGTGCCGGCTCCTGCAACGCTGCGACTTATAGCGATGTCCAATGCCCCAATCGGCGATTTCCCAAAGCAATCTCAACCTCAGGGCGAACTGGTGACGCCTACGGGAGCGGCGATAGTTACCACGCTGGCAAACTTCGGCAGGCCTGGTATGACCGTAGAAAAGGTAGGCTACGGGGCTGGAACCAAGGACTTCGAAGCCTGGCCCAATGTCATGCGCATCTGGATTGGTGAAGAAATAGAACCTGTCGGTAGTGAAAACCTGATTTTGCTTGAAACGAATATTGATGACATGAGCCCGGAAATCTACGGGTACCTCATGGAGAAACTCTTTACTATGCAAGCTGTTGATGTTTGGTTTACGCCGATACAGATGAAGAAAAATCGTCCGGCAGTGATGCTGAGTGTTCTCGCCCCCAGACACGCCGAATTCGATTTGACTCAAACCATAATGCGAGAGACTTCAACGCTTGGAATAAGGGTGAGCCCCGCTTTCCGGCACATTGCTGAACGGGAAATAATTGAATTTGACTCCACCATAGGACACACGAAGGCAAAGGTCAAGCGCTTTATGGGCAATATTCTTAGCATCCACCCGGAGTATGAAGAGTGCCGCCGCATCGCATTGGAGCGCGACATCTCCCTACAAGAGGTCTATCGCATCGTAGAGACCGAGGCCCGTAGATACCTGACGGACTAGCATTTGTAGTCGATTGCCATTATCGAGCAAAACCCAAAGCGGCCCAAGAAAATTCTGCTAGTGTAACAGGTAAGTTTTTCTAAAATTACCCCTCTTAAGATAAGAGGGACAGGGGGAGTTGTGAAGAAGGGTCCACCAATAAACACACAGCTTAAAAAGGAGCTAGGTAAACTTTGCCGTCCTCGCTTTGTCCTTTGATTAGCTCACAGTGCCTTAGAATGGCAAGTTGATTTTCCAATTCCTGGTGAGGGAGCTGCACTGTACGGTAGAGTTCCTCAAAGCTAACTTTGCCTTTGGATTTGATGAATTCGTAAATCACTCTTTGCTGCTCGGTTAAACCCTGTGCTCCTTGAAGCCCGGCCAGCTTTCGAAATCGTTTGGCCAAGTACACTGCCCAGGGATCACAGCTTTGAACACGGTGGCCTACCTCTTCATCTTCTGAGCGGAATTTGTTTTCCATTCTATACTCTCTTCGATACTCAAGGCAGTGGGACTACGTGCAATTATCGGGCAAAAAAATTAATCCTTTTCCAGTTGTATTTGAGACTTTAAGAAGTCTATCTGTCGCACCTTGCCCTGGAAAACCCTCTTTTCTCCGAAGAGGGTCTCCACTTCTACTTGGTGGTCGGCAATTATCAGGCGGGCGATGTCCTCCAGAATCGGCTTGTCACCTTCTTTAGCCTCATAAAGTTTAGCCATACACATCTTAGTGCCTCTCCTTGCTCTCTGGCAGAGCCTGTTTTGCTTTCATTAGTTCATTGCTAGCCGCAGCCATCTTGACGGCTGCTTCTCGTAACTGTTGGGCTACTTCAGTGGATAACGAGACGGCTTTATCAGCCCAATCACGGAACTCTTTCTCATGCTCGCTGTTGTGTTCAATCCAATAGTCAAGCAGAATGTGCAGTTTTTTTTGAATGTCGTCCATAGCAGTATTCTTATTTACAATGATTAGTCGGGCTTGCCCTTCTTTTTTCTGCGGCACCTGCTGCACTCTCCTGAAATGGCCAGGTGCCTTAAATCGGCATCAAAGCCGTATTCCTGAAGCAAGGTATCCTTTAACGGATGTAGCACAAGTTCCTCCAGGTCTATTATCTTGCCGCAGCTACGGCAAACGAGATGATGGTGATGCCCCTTCTCAGCAACATGATAGCGGACACGTCCTTCGCCAAAGTCGGTCTCCGTAACTAAATCTAATTTCTTCAGTAGCTCTAGAGTGCGATAGACAGTGGATATATTGGCATAGGGATAACGACTATGTAACTGCTCGTAGATTTCTTCAGCGCTGATGTGCTTGTCGGCATTATGAAGTGCCTCGATGACCAGCATGCGCTGGGGAGTTAAGCGATGTCCCTTTTCTTGAAGAGTTTCGTGGCAGCTCATTGGAAAGGGTATTATAGCAAGACAACAAAATTATTGCAACAAGTTGCTAATGCGATTATTTTCTCATCCTGCTTTCCAGTGATATGGTGACTGGCCCATCATTATGAATTTCCACCAGCATATGTTCCTGAAAAAGCCCTGTTTCCACCTTGAGCCCTGTGGAGCGGACTTGCTCCACAAAAAACTCATATAATTCCTTGGCCAGGTCCGGCGGAGCTGCCTCGGTGAAGCTGGGTCGCCTCCCTTTGCGTGAATCAGCCAGAAGAGTAAACTGGCTGACTATTAAAATATCTCCTCTTGTTTCCAGCGCCGAGAGGGCAAACTTGCTTGCTTCGTCGGCAAAAATACGCAGGTTAACCACTTTGTTTGCCAGGTAACTGGCGTCTTCCTTCGAATCACCTTGAGCAACGCCGAGAAAAACCACCAGCCCCTGACCAATCTTGCCTACTATATCGTCATTCACGCTCACTGAGGCTCTGGAAACCCGCTGCACTAATGCTTTCATCCTGATTTAGCTTATATAATTATGCCACCTTCTCAGATTTATTTCCGCTCATAACCAGCTTCTCATCCATTCTCCTAGATGCCAAATGATGCTGTATAGACCAAATCTTAACCTTCCCCCGAAGCAGTTATGGTGGTATAATCCTGATAGAGCAAAGGGAGAAAAAGTGAAGGGTAGAACTAGCAAGGAAAGGGACAATGTTGTTTCTGGGGGAGGGAACTGTGGAGCAAGGGCGAACGCACAAACACGGTTTGTGTCATGAGTGTTTTCATCTCAGGCGCGTAGTACAGAGAACGGGCTGGCGTAAAAGGCAAGAGTAGGGGTTACTCTAACCAAGGCACACAAAAATGGATATTGTCATGGTTATGCAGTGGTCAGGCTCCCTATGAAAACTAGACCTTTACCTCCCTAGCGGGGTTGGTAGCAGTGCTTAGGTATGCCTAAGTTTTAGGTGGGTAATATGGAAAGTGAGGAACAGTATCTCGATCGTTTCCCTGAACTCACTATCGAATGGACTAAAGAGCAGGTTGCGCTCATTGCGGGCAAGCGTAAAGAGGATTCTTGGCTCGCCCAAGGCGGATTTAAGGTGACTCGTGTGGGTTGTACTCTCGTTGAAACGACCCTAAGCAAGAAGCTTGACATAACGACTATGGTTCTCATTTATATTGGTTTTCAGAATCTTTCTGATCATGCTCCGACAATCGACGAAATAGCGAGCAAGTTCTTCAAAGGGGACTTCAATGCAACTCTGCCAATAATGAATGCACTTTTTACAGGGTTGGCGGTGCGCTTCATTCCAAGGAAGTAAACAGAAAGTAACCACGCGTCTACTGCATGATTGTTTCTGGTTTAGGCCAATAACGGAGCAGATATGGAAGGAAAACAATCGAATCGTGGTCAAGTATTCCGAAGGAAGGGAAATATCGCCAAGGCTCAGGAAACCCGCTGCACTAATGTTTTCATCTTGATTCAGCTCGTATAATTATGCCACCTTCTCGAATTTATTTCCGCTTGTGCCCAGCTTCTCATCCATGTTCTTAAATATCCAATGATACTGTGATATTTTGGTCGGTGGGAGTTGAAAAGGTTTCTCCGTAGTCAACAGGAATCAGATAGCCCATACCTAAGGCGGTAACAGGAATAATAAGGTTCGTAGATATGGTATAATCCTGCCATCTATTTAAGTGGATGATGACAAGATGGACTGGAAAAAGAAGTTATGGGACCTGAGAAAACCACTTGCTTGGATAGGAATTATCTTAGGAATTCTGGTAGGGGTCATAATAGGACTTAAGACGTCCAGCATCAGTTGGGGTTCGATTTCCGGTGTCGTAGTAGCTATCCTCCCGAATGTATTCACGGTTTATGGACTTGGGAAAGGCATTATTAGAGTTATGAAACTCGGATTGAAACAAGCTGAGATAAGCCAACAGGAGAAGCAAAGGCGCATTCAGCGACTTTTAGAATTAGACCGATTACAACGAAACAACATAGACGGTTATTTTAAAAGTAATGTGGAATCAGTCATCTACAAGGGATTAATTACAACTGCACCTAATATAATATTGAAGGTTAAGTTCTTCAATCTTTCAGTATTTGAATGCAAGATTACCAGTTGGAAACTACGTATTGAGCGTCCCGACGAGCCGCAGATGAATTGTATGAGTAAGTCCTGTCAACTACGACCTCAAGATGGAAAGTTAGAAACCAAAATCAAAGCATGTGAACCTAAGAGCATTGATATTAGATTAGATATAGAACAAACAATTGCTGAACTTATAAAGGAATCGAGTGCTAATAGGCATCCAATTTATTTTCATATGCATGTTGACTGGCAAGCGGAATTGGAAGGGATAGGAACTCATATTTATCAAGATTATCTATCATATAGTGAATTGCCTAATCTGATGGTATGACTTGATTAGTGGTCAACACAGATGCACAGGAACCAATCCTTGTGATTATTCTAAGGACACAATACCTGATTTGTAGTAGACCTAATTGGTATGGTGTCCCTGGAATTCGACCAGCCAAGACTACAAGCCAGGTCACGAAGCTCTATGAATAGTACCTGCATCTACTGCAAGAAACCAAAGATCTCCAGCGATTTTGGCCGTGAGCATGTGTTGCCAGAAGCGTTTGGGAAATTCAAGGGCACACTAGTCTTGCATGATGCGGTATGCAGGGAATGTAACCAATATTTCGGGAATACTCTGGACAACAGACTTGCGCGAGGCAGTATGCAAGGCGCAATACGCTATTTCAGGGGGGTCAAACCCTTAAAGAAATTCAGAGATGTTGACCGAGAGCGTGTTAAATTGTCTGCACGTGCTCCAAGCCAGGCAAATCTTCGACAAGCAGAATTTGTTGAGACGCCAGAGGGTGAGGGGCTGATTTTCACACCAGGTATCACGTATCTGAGTATTTCTAGCAACAAAGAGCAATTCGTTAGCCTCGAGGCGCTGGAAAGAGGCGACTGGAATAAGTCAGATGATATAGACCGCCAGCATCTAGTGATCCTGACATACAGCGATGTCCATATCCTAGAGCGTATTCAGCAGGCATTGGCAAAGCTGAAGTTAGGTGTCGAAATCTTGGATACAATTAATGAAACCGAAGCAGGTCAGCGAGTACTTGTTGTAGTTGACGCTGTTAGAGAGGATGTTCTGCTATACAGAGCGATAGCAAAAATAGCCTTCAACTATCTAGCTTACAGGATGAGCCGTGATTTTGCTCTACAGCCAATTTTTGACCGGACCCGGGCTTTCATCCACCAAGGCTCTGAGGCAACTATCTTGGTTAAAAAAATACCCCCAATGAAAATCTTCGGAGACCGTGAAGAGGCTGCACGCCGGCGAGGGCATATCGTAGCCATAGAACTAGCAGCAGATGGTACTACAATTAGAGGTTTTGTAGAGTTTTTTGGTGTTATGACCTACAAAGTAACGCTTGGTAAGTTCGGACAACTTGCTATACCAATTTCCGCCGGACATTACTTTGACGTTACATCTAAGCAAGTCATCCAAATGGATGCCATTCGTCCACCTCCCGGATTGTGGATCCCGAGATAAACGATAAACACATCAATACTTAAGAAAACATCGGTATTCTGGGGAAATAATACCTGATTTGTAGTAGGCCTGATTGGTATGGTGTCCCTGGAATTTGCAGCGTTTGGGAGTGGCTTCAGGCTACACAAGGCGTTAGTTTGTTTGATGGGGGAACGGACATGGCAAACGCCATCCTCCGCATCGCTGGAGAGTTGTACCAGTTTCTGTTGAAATTATGATTTGAGCCTGCTAATCGAGTCTTTCTATTTTTCTTTCAGCGGTCTCCATTTGCCGAAACTGAATAATCGAGGGAAGATAACCTTTCGTATTTCGTCAACGGCAAAGAGGCTGACTCCCCCTAGAAGAGCCACGCCCCACTTATCAATACCAAGAGGGACTGTGCTGAAAGCAACCTGAAGGAATGGAACATAAATAATAGCTAGTTGCAACAGTATCGCTCCTGAGACAGAAACAACCAGCCATCGGTTACGGAGAAGCCCCAACTTGAAGACGGTGTGCTCGTCGGAGCGGGCATTAAATGCCCGGAACCACTCGAATATTACCATAGACCCGAAAACAATTGTGCGCGCTTCGTCCAGACTGACTCTTTGTTGCGCCCAGTTAAATATCACGAATACACCCACACCCATCAACAACGCCATGAACCCAACCCGGACAAGCAGGCCGGGAAAGATAAGACCCACGTCGGGATGGCGAGGTGGTTGCTTGAGCTCGTCGCCAGATTTAGGTTCGAGGGCCAGCGGAATAGCCATGGCCGTGTCGGTGGCGAAGTTATTCCAGATAATCTGCACCGCCAGCAGAGGCGCTTTACCCACGAATAGCACGCTCAAGGTGAGTGCTACTAGCTCGCCGATATTGGTACTCAACAGGAAGAAAATCACATTGCGCAACCGGGTGAAGATCGCCCTGCCTTCGTCAACTGCCGCCACTATTGATGCGAAGTTATCATCAGCCAGGACCATATCGCTGGCTTCCTTGGTCACATCGGTACCGGTAATGCCCATACTGATGCCGATATCAGCGGCTTTGAGCGCGGCTGCATCGTTAACACCGTCGCCGGTCATGGCGACAACCTGCCCGTGGCTCTTTAGAGCATTCACTATTCTCAGCTTGTGCAGGGGCTCGATTCTGGCAAACACAGAAATACCGTCGATTTGCTGCGACAGTTCCTCGTCGCTCATTGCCTGAAGCTCGGCATCGGTGATGGCCTTCCCCGGCGGCAGGTCAAGTTGGCGGGCTACCGATTCCGCTGTTACCTGGTGGTCGCCAGTAATCATAATCACCCTGATACCCGCCTGTTTGCACAATCGTATCGCCTCTCTGGCTTCCTCGCGGGGCGGATCGGCCATTCCCATCAACCCTACGAAAACCAGGTTGGAATGGATATCCTCATCACTCAGTTCCTCAGATTCATCGGGGAGTTCGATATAGGCAGTGGCGATGACCCTCATAGCATCTTTCGCCATGGAGACTGTGGCTTGTGTTATACTTTCGGTCTCAGCTGCCCCAAGTGCAACAACACCCTCCGCGGTAAGAAGGTATTTACTAAACCCTAAGAGTTTCTCGGCCGCTCCTTTTACATAGACTACCTTGCCCCCGCCGTCTTTAGAGTGAAGAGTGGCCATGTATTGTTTTTCGCTCTGAAACGGAATTTCATCGAGGCGAGGTGTCCTCTTCTCTAGTTTCCCCTTTTCCATCCCTGCCTTGGCGGCAGCCACCACCAGAGCGCCCTCTGTAGGGTCGCCGTAAATGCTGTATCGCTCATCTTCACGGGTCAGGAGGGAATCATTACACAGGGCTCCTATTTTCAAGTGGAATCTTAATACATCCTCTTTCTCCAGGCTGAGTCTTTGCCCATCACGGTGAAATTCTCCGTCAGGCTCATAGCCCTCACCGGTTACCTCAATCCATTCATTATCAAGGAAGATGCGTCGGACCGTCATCTCATTCATGGTCAGAGTACCGGTCTTATCCGAGCAAATGACCGTGGCTGACCCTAATGTCTCCACAGCCATGAGTCGACGGATTATGGCATTATGGCGCGCCATAGTCCGCATTCCCAGGGATAGGACAACGGTGACCACCGCTGGCAGCCCTTCCGGTATTGCCGAGACTGAGGCTGCTACCGCCAGCAGTAAGACCTCCAAACGGTCAAGACCTTTCAGTAATCCGGCCACTACCAAGATACCAATGATGACTAGGACAATGATGATGAGATAACGGCTCAGCTTTTTGATGTTTTGCTGGAGGGGTGTTTCCTCTTTCTTTACCTCCTGAATAGCACTGGCAATTTTGCCCAGTTCGGTCGACATCCCGGTACTCACTGCTACGGCAGTAGCTCGACCATAGCTAACAGTTGTCCCTGTATAGACCGTGTTCTTTCTGTCTGCCAGAGTCAGTGACTCCTTCAGCACTGCGGTATGCTTTTCGACAGGCATGGATTCGCCAGTCAGCGTAGCCTCATTTATCTTTAAGTTGGATACTTCTATCAACCGGGCATCAGCGGGTACTCTGTCACCGGTCTCCATAAGCAATATGTCGCCGGGAACTACTTCTTTGGCTAGAATTTCCTTGACTTTACCGTCACGCCTGACCTTGGTCTTAGGCGCTGCCATTTGCATGAGAGCCTCCATAGCTTTCTCAGCTCGCAGTTCCTGCATACAACCAAAGACGGCATTAAAAAGTAAGACTGCCAGTATAACCAGGGCATCCATGTAGTGCTGGGCGATCAAGGAAATTATCACGGCAGCCATGAGGATGTATATGAGAGGGCTGAGGAATTGCTTCAGAAAAACCACTATCGGGCGAGTCTTTTCTTTACCTTTTAGCTTGTTATACCCGTAGCGGCTTAACCGTTTCTTTGCCTCGGTCTCGGTAAGCCCTGAGCGTGTGGAACCCAGTTGCTCTAAGGCTTTATCAATGCTAAGACTGTGCCATTGTTCCATCAAAACTTACAAATAAATTATACTACCTGCGTAGAAGGAAGACACAACACGAGTTTTGGTTCAGTTTCAGCATTATGCCGCCTTCTCATGTCTATTCCCGCTCGTACTTCTCGCGAGCATTCTGGGGACATAATACCTAATTTATAGTAGGCCTAATTGGTATGGTGTCCCTGGGATTCTAGAATAGTTGAGTTAATTTGAAAACGGTGTACTCATGATGAATGAAGGTAGACGATTCAACGGGTTAAATCTCTGTGTAACATATGAAGGATCTCAACAGCAATTTTAGCCTCTTCCGCACCAAAATAGAGTTTGTTACGAATCTCATTACCAGGATGCACAAGGTTCCTGTACTCTTTAAGAGGATGGGATAGCTTCTGTATCCCTGCGGAAACAAGTTGCAGTTCGACAGCGACATCTATGAGTTTAGACAGACCCCAACGAGTAATATCATCGCCTTTAGGTGCGCATTTAGCGGACATAGCAGCTGTCTTGTTTATTAACAACAAATCAGTCAAAATGGCTTCGATGGCTCCGCCACACAGGATCATGACAGACTTCCAGCACTGAGATATGAAGGCTCTTTGAATTTCTTCATAATCCCGTTCAATGATAGCTTTCAAGTTAGAATCACTGACAAACTTAAATTCGCGCTTCTCTGTAACAGGGACATTAGTTGACTCTTCGAGGGCGGTCTCTAACCGTCCAAGCACCATTGATAACAGACCCATGACACGGATGATGTTAACCCCTTCATCATCTTCTAAATGATCGAGTTTAAGGTCGAAGGGAACTAAATCAGAGAACTCCTCTTTGAGCAGGGTCAGTTCTAGAAACAATGGTTTAACTGCTCCGAAATCTATAAGTAACCTACCTGTCAAAGTGTTAAGAAATCGCTCCTGCCTTACAAGCGAATGATAGTATGACCTCAGTTTCTTGTTTTGTTCTTGATTCATACTAGGTATTATATTGGGGGGAGATTAAAGCGTCAAACTTGCTTTGAATAGAACGATTGTTCAAATTAGCTCACTGCTTGGCGCAATGCTAGTACGATGGGGTTGTAGGTATCAATGGTCACCTGAATAGTGGTATTCTGGGGACATAATACCTGATTTGTACTAGGCCTAATTGATATGGTGTCCCAGGAATTCCAGAGAAGAGGCTGACAAGCCAGATTGATAGGGAGGAAAAACGACCACTGTAAGGACGGGTATTGACTATTCTTCGTTAATTCTCATATGATGTATCAAAAGGAGAGGAGGTGGAGCTATGCCATTTTGTCCAAAATGTGGAAAAGAAGTAAGTGAGGGCTTCATGTTTTGCCCTGAGTGTGGACAGAGGCTTAAGGTTGGGGTAACGCCAGAGAATACATCAGGACAAGGTGAATTAGCCACAGTCCCAGAGGAAGTTAAGGGGTGGAGTTGGGGAGCATTCGTCTTAACCTGGATATGGGGAATCTGTAATAGTGTTTGGATAGCGCTACTTTGTTTTATTCCCTTTTTTGGTCTTGTTTGGGCTTTCGTTCTTGGCGTAAAGGGAAATGAGTGGGCATGGCGAAATAAGAAATGGGACAGTATTGAGCACTTCAAGAGTACGCAGAGGAACTGGAGTATTGCTGGTATAGTGCTATTTGCAATATCAATAGTTGTAGGTTGCCTTGCGGTTGTTGTTCCTCTAGTCCTGTGTGGTTCTACATGAAGTCTCATTAGCATCTGTCCCATTCAGGGGACATAATACCTGATTTATGGTAGGCCTAATTGGTATGGTGTCCCTGGAATTTGCTTATTGGGGTTTATTCAAGGGAATGGGAGAGATTATGACTGCATTTTGAAGCTGACAGGGTGATTTTACCAGTCATTTAGAGCATAATATTTCTATTTACTTCCATGCTCTATCCAACCACATCCCTTCAATTTCTCCACTTTTCACATCAACCGCAAAAGATCCTATCTTTTTAATACTGCCTCTGGCAAAGCCACCAGAATGTCCATACTCAAAACTTACCTTCCATTTTCCTTCAGCCTTTAGTGCGTATATAAGCTGCAACTCGGAATAATCCAGAACACCCAAGATGCGGAGGACTTTCACAGCTATTTTTTCTAATTCCTCTGCTTGTACGCTCATAGTCTCAAACTACCCCCAGGAAGAGTTTATTGTTTATTCTACCACAAAATTCATTGTTCGTGTATATTTTTATTCCCTATTGAACAGAAAAGATATTCTGGGGACATAATGCCTAATTTGTAGTAGGTCTGATTGGTATGGTGTCCCTGGAATTTGGAGGCGAGTCCCGTAAAATGCTATTGTATCAGGTAGTTTCCTATCGGGGAAGTGTCGGAATTGGCAGACGAGCATGACTTAGGATCATGTGCTGAAAGGCGTGGGGGTTCGAGTCCCCCCTTCCCCACCAT